>JAFOHH010000108.1 GCA_017421905.1 Clostridia bacterium | reverse complement strand
TTTTCTTCATAAGCGATTTTGAAAAATGAAATAATATAAAAAGAGTGGCAATAGCCACTCTTTACAATACTTTCTTCTTTAATTAAATTATTCAATGCCAAATAGTAAATTAGGTTCAACGTCAAATTTTTCGTAAAGCAATAAGATACTATCGTATCCCGGTTTCTTTTTCCCCAGTAGCCATTGACTAACCGTTGTTTGGTTAACGCCTAAAATATCGGCAAAAGCTTGCTGAGAAAGCCCCTTTTCCTGCATAATTTGTTTTATTATCTCTACGTACCACATACTAAAATTATATATTAATGTTAGGTCAAAAGACCTGATATAATAAAGATACTATTTCACGAAGGAGGCATTTTTATGCAAGACAACAACAATTTAGTACGCTTTTTACTAACCTTTTTCCTCGGCTTTATCGGTAGCTTTGTAATTAATCACACGACGTTAAAGCCCAACGGCTGGAAGTCGAGAACCTTAGCTTACTTCTTCCTTTCCATTGTTACGTTTGGCATTTATCCTTTAGTTGCATCTATTTGCAATTTTAGCTTTAACGAAAACAACGCAAAAAACATCGGTTACTTTAAAGACTAATCTTCTAAAGCATCAACTAAAAATTTAGCATTAAAAAAGGATAACGGGCTACTCCGTTATCCTTTTTGTTTTGTTTGGTTATAGATGCCGACAGCAAAGCGTTACGCCTTTGCTTCCGTTGCGTCGTTATACGCTTTAATGCATTCCAAATACTTTCTTCCCTTGGTCCAAGATGCGTTCCAAGAGTATTCGATACCCGTACCGCGGTCGTTGTACTGACCTGCAATGGGTTGCGCTTTATAGTCGTAGTTCCAAAAGAGGGTAATGGGCATTTTGCTTTCTCGTTTTGCTTTGGCAAAATTTACAAGGAATAAATCCAACTCCTCTTCGGTATACAAGCGGTGATCGGCGTAAGAAAAGCCCGTTTCGCCAATATAGCAGGTTTTGCCGAATTTAGCCGCTTCTTCTACCAGCAGGCACATCAGCTCCTTAATGGTATCCGTACCGAAATATTCCGTGGTATACCAGTCCTCCTCGCTACTTTGCGGAACTTTTGCAAGCGCTTGGTTGTATAGCACTTTATCACCCATATAAGATGCTTTTAGGTCGTCCTCAATGGCAAAGGGATCTTTTTTGTATTCTTCCTTTACGCGTTCGTATTCCGAAGAGATGTAGCAGTGCGAGCTGATTGCCGAAAGCTTGCCGCCGTTGAGCAATTTCAGCATATATTCGTGTTCTTCTTTCGTGTCCGTCGTCCACGATTTAATCATTGCCATATTATACTGATAGTTGCGAAGAACGGAGTCCCCCGAGCCGATAGCGCGCTTATAATCGTCTAAATTATAAACGAGCTCTGCCCACGCCTCGCGGAACGCCACGCTGCTATCGTAGTAATAGCCGTAGTTGTTTACGTCCATAACGAGGTTGGTTTCGTTACTGAATTCCCACATCCAAATAGCGGGGTGGTCTTCAAATTCTTCTACGAAAATTTCGGTATAATCAAATGCAAGCTGTACACTGGGCGGAATAATGCCGTTTTGCAGCTGCTCGGTAACCGTGCGCCAGTCGTAGCCGCCCTCCACGTTGTTCATAATTTCGTTATTGAATAAAACGGAAGGAATTAAACCAATGTTATAGGATGCGGCTTTGTTGATAATTCTGTGCCAAGTATAAATAAACACTTCGCGGTTTTCAAACCAGCCCTTTTGTTGCCATTTGTAATAGCGCATGGGGAAAAAGCGAATGCATTTTACGTTGTAGCTGGCAAGCTCTGCAAGGCCTGCGTAGGTGCGTTGTACGTTTGCTTCGACCACGTTGCCGTTGTCGTCGATGCATTCATAGAACATATCAAAGTAGTTTACGCCCATAACGTCTACGTATGCGCCGTTATATAGCATTTGTCCGCCTGCCGTGGGTTTTACGCCGCCGGGAACGAGGTCGGTCGTATACTTTTTAATGGAAAGAGCGGCTTTGCGATAGGTAATATCGTAGTAAGGGGAGGTAAGCCCTTCGGCTACGATATCGTAGCTGCCGATATCGCTATATTGCTCTGCCGAGCAGGAAACGATAAATTCGCCCGCAAAAACGCCTTCCGTCCAAGTGCCTGCGGTAAGGTCGAGCTCGTGGCCTTCTAAAAGCCCCGTAACGGTAAAGGTAAAGGCGGGGTTGGGGTCGTAAAGATCTTTTTCCGCTTTATTAGCAGAAATGGTCAATTTTGCCTTGTTTAAGGTTAAAACGGCTTTATATTCGCGGCTTTCTTCGCCAATGGTTACCGTTGCGGTAATGCCGTATACGCCGGGGCAAATTGCACCCTCTTCGGTATACGCCATAAGGTTTTCTGCCGAAGAATTTTCATTTTCCGCATAGGTAACGGTTGCATTTTCGGGCAGGTTTTTTACTTCTAACTTTTGCGCCGTACCGTTATAGCGAATGGTACGGTTGGAAAAGGTACTTTGCGCAAATAAATCTTCTTGCGTGGGCTCTACGGTGGGCTCTGCGGTGGGTTCAACCGTCGGCTCTACGGTGGGTTCAACGCTTTCGGGCACGCTGGGCGCAACCGTTTCTTCTACGCTGGGCGCGGAAGAAGGCGCAACGCTTTGGGGGGCGCTGGGCTGAACGCTTTCCGCAACCGAAGGGGAAGCGGAGGGCTTTTCCCCACCCGTTCCGCCGCAAGCGGCAAGCGCAGTAATGGAACAGATAACGGCAATAGCGATTAATATTTTTTTCATGCTTTTCTCCTTATCTCGTTTTAATGCATTTCGCAAAACGCTTTTGTTTTTTGATTTTTTCTAGTCGTATAAACGTTAGGGAAATTATATCATATCCGCCTTTTATTGTCAAGCGATAATTGAATTTTTACGCCGCGCTCCTCAAACGTGAAAAGAAACTAAAAAAAATCGATTTTTGGCTATATTCTATATTCTTTATGGCTAGAAACGTCGGCTTATTTCCATTATGATTGTTTTAACCTTTTTTGGCAATTTGCTTGACTTTGCCGAGAATTGTGCTATACTAAAACAAACCATTATATAGGAGAAAAACTTATGGCAAAGCAAAC
>JAFOHH010000006.1 GCA_017421905.1 Clostridia bacterium | reverse complement strand
TCTGCGTTTTCCTTGCACATAGCCTTAACCGTTTTGGGGGTAAGCACTTCGCCGTCTTCGGTAACGAGCGCGCCTGCCATATAAGCGGCGTAGAGGCGGAGATCCAAACCGAAGGAGGGGCTGCCTGCAACCTTAACCGTTACGGAGTTGATACCTGCGTTTTGAATGCTTTTTGCGGTAGCGAGAGAAAGGGTTTCTCCTGCCTCTGCAATTACTTCGCCCGCGGCGGTAACAGCGTCCTCTGCCAAGGTTTGTCCCTCGATACGGGTAGCAAGGCAAAGCTTTAAGTCGTATTTATGTCTGCCGACTCTGGATAAGTCGTAGCGTTTTGCATCGTAGAAAATACCGTTAATTTGCTTTCTTTGCGCGTCTTCAGAGGGCATTTCGCCGGGGCGTACGCGTTTATAAAGCTCTCTTCTACCAAAAGCAACCGATGCGCCTGCATCCTTGCAAACGGTGTTCCACATCATGGCGTCGCCGGCAAAGAGATTGAGCAGCTCTGCGTCGCTGCCAAAGCCGAGTGCGCGGAGAAGAACGGACGCGGTAATTTTTCTGGTACGGTCTACGTGTACCCATAAAATGCCCTGGGAGTCCTGTTCAAATTCCAGCCATGCGCCACGGTTGGGGATAACGGTAGTATCGTAAATATTACGACCCGCTTTATCGATTTGTTTTCCGTTATATACGCCGGGAGAACGAACGAGCTGGGACACGATAACGCGTTCCGCACCGTTGATAATAAACGATCCGTTTTCCGTCATAAGAGGGAAATCCCCCATATGCACTTCTTGATCGATTACCTCCCCGCCCTTGTCCTTATTGATAAGGCGAACCTTTACTTTAAGGGGAACGGCGTACGTTGCATCTCTTTCCCTACATTCCTTTTCGTCGTACTTCGGCTTTTCGCCAAGCGAATGGCCGAGGAAGCGAAGCTCAAAGTGTTGTTCGGAAAAGTCGCAGATCGGGGAAAAGTCGCTCAGCACCTCGTCGATACCCTTGCGAATGAAGTTTTCGTAAGAATCCTTTTGCACCTCGATAAGGTAAGGGATTTCCTGCACTTCTCTGATTCTGCCGAAGGATCTTCTCTCCGTGTTACCATATTTTACAATCGGTAAATTGCGAGTCATTATTTGCACTCCTTTTATTATTTAAAAAAATTTGCTCGTAACTGTTGATATTTCCGTTTAGTTGTAGTATAATAAACGGGAACGAATCGGAATATCTTGTGTTTTTTCCTTACGATTACGCCACATTTTGTGTGTAAAAATCTGACAATTTTCGCAAAAGGCGGAAAAACCGCATAATATTCGATATTAATAGCATTTTGTTATTTTACCACGCTTTCGTCAACTTGTCAACCGTTTTAACGGAGCATTTTAAAAATAGTGAGGTTTTTTATGAGAGTGGATAAATTTTTAAAAATAAGCCGCATTTTAAAGCGCAGAACGGTTGCAAACGACGCCGCAAAGGGCGGCCGCGTAACCGTAAACGGCAAGCAAGTAAAGCCTTCTTACGATTTAAAGGTTGGCGACGTTTGCGCCATTCGCTTTGGCGACGAGGTTGCGCGCTTTCGCGTTTTGATGATAAAGGAAGTTGTAAAAAAGGACGAGGTTTCGAAACTGTACGAAATTTTGCCGCCCGAAGAGGAGTAAAACTCCGCCCTACCTTTTCTAAAAAGGGCGACCCGTAACACCCCTTTCCCCTTTCTAAAAGGGGGCTTATGAACCTTTCTTCTTAAAAATAAAAGGACGCTATAAAACCCCTTCCCCGCACGGGGAAAACGCGCCCGTTACCCCAAGTAGCCCGATAGGAGATTTTTATGATTACCGCCATTATTGCCGCCGCCGGAAAGGGCGAGCGCGCCAAACAGGAAAAAAACAAAATTTATTGCACGGTGGGAAAGAAAACGCTGTTACAGCTTTCCACCGCCCCCTTTTACCGCAATCCGCGCGTGGACGAGGTTATTTTGGTAATCCGCCCCGAGCACGAGGAGGAAACCAAAGCGGTAATTGCCGCCCTGCACGAAGAAACGGAAATTACCTATAAGCCGCTACGCTACGTGTTTGGCGGGCAAACGCGCACCGACTCGGTACGCAACGCACTAAACGCTTGCTCTGCCGATATCGTTATGATTCACGACGGCGCGCGTCCGTACGTTTCCGACGAGTTGATTGACCGCTGCATAGACGAAACGGTAAAATACGGTAGCGCCGTGCCCGTTATCCGCCCCATAGATACGATGAGCGCCTGCGATAAGGACGGACGCCTGCAGTATACCCTGCCGCGCGGACACCTTTGCAGCGTACAAACACCGCAATGCTTTTTCCTTTCCGAAATTTTAACGGCGTACGATAAAATTCGCGAGGGCGAGGTGTTTACCGACGACGCCAGCGTTTATTCCAAATACGTAATGCCTGCCAAAACGTGCGACGGCGAGTACGAAAACAAAAAGCTGACCTATAAAACGGACTTTGACCACGAGGAGCTTTCCAGAACGGGCATCGGCTACGATACCCACCAGCTGGTAGAGGGCAGAAAGCTGATTTTGGGCGGCGTGGAAATCCCCCACGAAAAAGGGCTTTTGGGGCATAGCGATGCAGACGTGCTCATTCACGCCGTAATGGACGCCCTGCTTACTGCGGCGGGATTGCCCGATATCGGACACCTATTCCCCGATACCGACCCTAAGTACAAGGATATTGCAAGCACGCTGCTCCTTTCGCGCGTGATGGAAAAAATTGAAGACGAAGGGTATAAGGTGGTAAACGTTTCCGCCGTTATTATGGCAGAAAAGCCCAAGCTTGCGCCATATCTCGACAAAATTATCCACAATCTTTCGCAAATTATCCACATATCCACCTCTGCCGTGGGGATAAGTTGCACCACAACGGAAAAATTAGGCTTTGTTGGCAGGGAGGAAGGAATTGCTTCCTGCGCTACCGTTTTACTGCGCCCCGAACGCTAAAAAGTTAAATTTTGATTTTCCGCCCCTTTGGGAAGAACGCAAATTTGCTTTTTCGCCTTGCGCGGGAAAAACAGCCTTCCGCCTTGCGCGGCAAACAAGAAAAACTCTTTAACCCGTAAAAAACGCTCCCAAAGGCAGGTTCTCATAAGGAAGTTTGATTTCTCCTTGTAGGGACTGTCGTCCTCGACGGTCCGAGACATATTTTGCTATGCAGGAAACGAATAATTAACCCCAACAGATTTTACAAATCTGTTGGGGTTTTATCATCTTCCGTAACGTATTGCCTTCCATTCGTTCCAAAAGGCAATATAACCACAAAAGCGACCGAAACGAACAAAGAAACGCGAATTATTGTTAATTCGGATTGGGTATTAAAGCATTGTCTATTTAAAACTAAAGAGAATTACACCCCGAAAAGTGACTACGGTTTGTTTATGAGC
>JAFOHH010000107.1 GCA_017421905.1 Clostridia bacterium | reverse complement strand
ATTTGCTATCCTTTTATAATGTCTTTTAAAGTACCTATTAACGGCAACCTTTTTCTTTTTCATTCCAAACGGCGGCGTAGAGATCCTTTAACTCCTGGGGAAACAAGTTTGGTTCGTTTTGCTTTTTAGGCGGCGGCGAAGGAGAAAAATCCTTTTTATCGTTTTGCAGCAAGGGAGCAAACGCTGTAATTACAGGCAAAAGCTGTTCGGGCTTTATCTCCCCGGAAAGGAATGCGCCTAGCGGGTTTTCCGTTTTAAGCAAATCTAAAAAACCGCTTTTTTTCAAAACGTTAATACCACGGACAAGCGCAAGTACGCGCTTGGAAGATAAACTTTGCACCGTATTACGGGGGAGATTTAATAAAATTACTGCTAAAAATAAGGGAAGATAATTCATAACCTAATATAACCATAAAGGGAATGCGCGCATATATTATACAAAAAGCAAGGAGAAATTTTATGCGCAATCATATGGAAGATAATATGCAAACCGAAGATATCCTTCGTTCGTTTAGTGAAGAATACGAGGGGAAAACGGAGCGAGAGATGTGGACGGAAATTTTATCGCTTGCAAAAGAAGGGAGAAAAAACGGTACGCTTTCCAATGAGGATATCGATAGCTACGTGCAGATGCTCCTCCCCTTACTGGGAGAAGATCAGCAGAAAAAGCTGCTTAAAATATCGCAACGGCTAAAAAATATTTAATTTACGTTAGAAAAAACTTTACTCGGCTTTTTATGCTTTGCAATTAGTGCTTTTAATGCGGTAAGAAAGGTTTTCACTTCGTTAAAGGAATTTTGCGGAGAAAGGCTTACTCTAACGAGCCCGTCTTTTTCCGTTCCGTAAGCTTTATGCAAAAGGGGCGCGCAATGGTAGCCGCCGCGTACGGCGATATCGTATTCGGTGGAAAGGTCGTTTGCAACCTCTTGCGAGGGGTATCCGCTTACCTCAAACGCTACGATGCCAAACTCGTTCGCGCGGGAATATAGGCGTAAGCCCTCTATAGGCGAAAGCATGGCGCATAGTCGTTCTGTTTCTCTATATAACAGTTCGGAAAAGGAATCCATATAGCGTGTGAGATAGCGAATTCCTTCTAAAAGAGAGGCTATAGCAGGCAGATTCAGCGTTCCGCTTTCCAGCTTGTCGGGGTAATCTTCGGGTTGATGAGGAGAAAAGCTCATACTTCCCGTTCCTCCGTAAATAAAAGGGGATATTTCTACTTTTTCGGAAAACAACAGCGCACCGATGCCCGCTTCTGCATATAATCCCTTATGCCCGGCAACTGCAAGCATATCCACGCCGTATTTTTTCATGTTTAAGGATGTATGCCCGGCGCTTTGCGCCCCGTCTACGAGAAAAAGTACCTTTTTTTCGTGCAATACGCGCGAAATTGCGCTTAAATCCACGCGGTCGCCCGTTACGTTGCCCGCATGGGAAAGACAACAAAGATAGGTGTTTTTCCGTATGGCGGCGGCTATTTGTTGTGCGCTTACGGGGCGAAAGGGAGAAATAGGCAATACGGTTAATTCAATTTCTCCTTTTTCTTGCAGAGCAAATAAAGGGCGTAAAACGGAATTGTGCTCCATTGCGCTTACAATTACGTGTCCTCCCTTTTTTACCGTGCCAAAAATAGCAACGTTTAACGCCTCGGTACAGTTTTTTGTAAAAATTACGCGTTCGGAGCTTTCTGCATTAAAAAAAGAGCAAACGGCCTCTCTCGTTCGGTATACGATTTCCGCTCCCGCCACACTTAGCCTATGCCCGCTACGGCCGGGGTTTGCGCGCAAATAGCGCATGGCGTTTATTGCTGCTTCCGTTACGGAAAAAGGTTTAAAGCCGCCGGTTGCGGCGTTGTCAAAATAGATCATAAAGCCTCCGTCACGCCGTGCAATTTTTTTGCATACAGTAATATATAGGTAAATGCGGTTCTCGGCGTGCTTTATTATATGAACCTTTTTTACCGAATATGAGCCCAAACAAAGGAGGAAATGGCGTATGGAAGGCTACGTTCTTGCCGCGTTTCGATCTCGCACGCAAACGATGGCGTTTTACGATAGGTTAAAAAGGGTAGGTTGTATGGCCGTTGTGGTAAACACGCCTAAAGAGGCGCACGTCGGTTGCGGTGTTTCGGTGCGTTTCTATAAACCGTGCATTCCCATAGCAGAGCGCGAGCTTTACCGTGGAAAATTCTCCGCTTTTGCAGGTTTTTTCGAAGTTTGCTCTTATGGAGGAACTATCGTGGTTAAAACTCTCAAAAAATAATTGTTTTTTCATTGAAATTATGCTATACTATATTGCAGTACGGAAACCCGTACTGCAATTTTCTTATAAAAGGAAAATCAAATGCTAACAAAAAGCAAAATAATGCAGCTACTATCTCGTTTCGAGCAGCGTTATCCCAATCCGCGCCCCAAGCTTGTATATCATAGCGATTACGAGCTGCTCGTTGCCGTTATGCTTTCTGCACAATGCACGGACGAACGGGTTAATCTCGTAACGGAAAAGCTGTTTTTAAACTACAATACGCCCGAAAAAATGGTAACCCTTTCCCAAGAAGAGCTGGAAAAAATGATTTTTTCTTGCGGACTTTACCGTATGAAGGCGCAGCATATCCTTTCCGCCTCGCGCGATATTTTAACGCGCTTTAACGGTCAGGTTCCTGCCACGGTAGAACAGCTCCGTAGCCTTGATGGGGTCGGTGTAAAAACGGCAAACGTCGTTTACAGTGTATCGTTTGGGGGCGACGCCATTGCGGTAGATACGCACGTATTCCGCGTAAGCAACCGCATCGGGCTCTCTTCTAGCACCACGCCTGCGGCGTGCGAAAAGGATTTGCAAAAGGCTCTTCCGCAAGAGAAGTGGAGTAAAGCGCACCATTATCTTATCTTTTTAGGAAGAGAAATTTGCAAAGCTCAAATACCCGATTGTGCAAACTGCTTTATTGCAGATTTATGTCAAAAGAAAATCGTTAAAAAAACGAGGAAGTAAGTTATGTTCGTAGATAAAGTACAAATCACGGTAAAATCCGGCGACGGCGGCGATGGTATCGTATCCTTTCTGCACTTTAAGGGCGTAGTAAACGGCGGCCCGGACGGTGGCGACGGCGGCCGTGGCGGCGACGTATATTTCGTAGGCGATAAACGCAAAACCAGCCTTGCCGATTTCTATTACAAACGCAAGTTTTCTGCGGAAAACGGCGCAAAAGGCGGCTCTAAAAACTGTACGGGTAAAGCAGGCGAGCCCTTAAAAGTCATCGTACCCTTGGGCACGGTTATTCGCGATGCGGAAACCAACCGCATTCTCTGCGACATTTTTTACGATGGACAAGAACAACTCGTTTTAAAAGGGGGCGAAGGCGGTAAGGGTAACGCGCGCTTTATTAATTGGCGCAGACATGCTCCTCATTTTTCACAAAAAGGGGAAAAAACGCCTGTAAGAACGCTCGTTATGGAGTTGAAAACCATTGCAGACGTCGGTTTAATCGGTTTCCCCAACGTGGGAAAATCTACCACTCTTACCTCCGGTTTGGCCTCCTCCGCGTTCGCTCGCCACTACTTGCGGAATCTCGGTTGATGTCTTTTCCTCGCCCTACTTAGATGTTTCAGTTCAGGCGGTTCCCCTCCTATACCTATTT
>JAFOHH010000106.1 GCA_017421905.1 Clostridia bacterium | reverse complement strand
GGCGCAAAGGGGTTGGCGATAGAAGGAGGCACAGCGCCGAGGCTAGCTTCCTTTTCATAGGGGAAATTTTGACCCTTCTCGTCGGTTTTGGGGCTTTTAGGGGTATCTATTTGCCTTTCAAACTTTTGGCTTTCTTCCTTTTTTGGGGCGAAAATTGCCATCAATTCCTTCACGATTGCCGTTAAATCGCTATTTTCCATCATTTCCTCCGAAAAAAACTTGAAAAAAGGCTGAAATTTTATTGCCAAATTTCTCGCTTTGTTATATAATAGAACAGTATATTGATACTTATGCCTTGCGGAACAAAAAGAGAACGGAAAACCCCAACTCTTCCGCGCATAAAAATGCTAAGGAGTATATTTCCATGAACAAGAAACTCTTAATTACCATTGCAACCCTTTTGGTAGCTTTATTTGCCTTCACCGGATGCGGTGGCTCTCAAAAATGGGGCCCTGTACAAGGCGCAAACGCTAACGACGCAGTTGTTGGCAACGGCGGCTTTTTGGTAGAAAAAGGCGATTACCTTTACTTTATCAACGGCGGAACGGACGCTGCTGTAAACAACACGTTCGGTAAGCCCGTACACGGCGCACTCGTCGTTGTAAACAAAAACAATTTAGACGAAGAAGCGAAAGTCGTTGTTCCCAAGGTTATGGTAGCAGGCGACAAAACCGCAGGCATCTATATCTTCGGCGAATGGATTTACTACGCTACCCCCAACTCCGATAAGGATAAAACGGGTACGGTACAAACCACGTATCTCGATTTCTGCCGCACCAAGCTCGATGGAACGAAAACCGAAAAGGCTTTCCACGTTTCCGCTGCAGCTACCGTATATCGCTACGTAGAAATTAACGGCACGGTTTACCTCGTATACTACGATTCGACCAACACCGAAATCGTAACCTACAACTTTGCAACGGGCGAAAAGAACACCATTGCAGAAAAGGTAACCAGCTACGCTTTCTCTAAGGACGAAAACTATCCCGCCGTATACTACACCAAATTCGTTGCGCTCGACGAAGAAACCAACGCAGTATACAATAAGGTATATAAGCAATCCATTTCCGGCAACGACGAAGCAGAAGTTTTAAGCGGCGTTCCTACCGAAACGGATATTGCAGGCTCGGTATACACCATTCTCCGCCACGAAAACGGAATGCTCGTTTACACCAAAAAGCACGCAGATGCAAACGCTACCGCTATGGGTTACGTATTGCAAGATGCTAAAACGGAAGTAGGCGTAAATAACGAAGCAAAGGCAGTTAAGGTTTGCTCCGATACTACCAACTTCAACGCAGGTGCAATCGTTCTCGGCGTAGACGAAAACGGCAACAGCCTCGGCTACATCTATATCGATTCTACCGAAGGTCTTTTAAAGGTTGTTAACGGCGAATTTACCCGCATCAGCAACCTCAAGAGCGGTTCTTTATTCTTCGTAAAGGACAACCTCCTTTACTACGGAGCAGGCACTAAGCTTTGCAGCGTAGATATCACCAAAACCAACCAAGGCGATAAAGACGTTACCGTTATTACCGAAACCTATTACAGCACCACTTGGTATCTCCCCGAATTCGTTGGCGACAAGGTATTCTACGGCGATAAAACGGACGAGCTTTACTACGTTTACTATGCAGACGTTACTGCAGAAGAAATCGAAGGTAAGTTCGTAGGTCAATACAACCAAGAAGCAAAGGATAAAATTGCTGAAAAAGAAGCAGAAGAAGCTTTGAAAAACTCGGTTGAGCCTTCCACTACCGTAAGTGCTTCCTAATGAAATAATAAAACGGCGCGCCCAAAACGGGCGCGCTTTTTTCGTGCTTAAAAATAAAATTTTTCGCATATGGAATAAATAGGCGACAAAAAAGGGGAAAAAATAAGAAAAAAAAGGGCGCTTTTTACTGCCCGATAGGGTTCGTCTCGGCGGCTAACTGCATATAATACAGTATAGTGGTATCCTGCCGCAATAGGCAGGTACAGTCGGAGGTAAAATTATGTCGTTTTTCAGTAATTTTCAATCCGACCGGTGTCCGGGGCCCATTGCGGGGAACGCGATTTCCGGTCTTAACGAAAAGGTTTGTATTCAAGCGAAAAAGGTGTTCGACGCGTGTATCCGTCAGGTGCAGGAAACGGACGTCGTTTTAACGGTGGAAAACCCCACGCCTGCCAACCCTACATATCCGCTGACCTTTATCAGCGCAAAAAGCGTGGGTTCTTCCGCTACGGTAAGCGGCCTTACCATCGATCTATTGCCCGACCGTCCGCGGTGTGCGCGCGTGCAAGCAACGGTTACCGCCCCCGTAGAGGTGCTTTATACCGATGCAAACGGCGTAGCGGGCTCCGGCATTGCAACCGTTACCATTCCGTCAGACGTCGTTTTGTACGTGCCTACGCCTTCTATTATCCCTTACACGGTAGAAGCCGTCGTTTCCATCGTTGCGCCGGAGGGGGATTATACCTCGGGGCTCACCTTTACCGCAACGGCTTGCCTTACCGTTATTTTACGCGTAGTAATGGACGTAGAGCTACTCATTCCCACCTACGGGTATTGCGCAATTCCACCTTGCCAAGAATATTCGCAAGAGGCGTGCGCAGGCTTTTTCGAGCTACCGCTTTATCCCGATTGCAATCCTTGCACGGAAAACAGAGAGGCAAAATAAAAGAAAAAAGGCTGAACCAAAGCGGTTCAGCCTTTTTTGAGGCAAATAATTAAGCGTTGAAAGAGTCTTTAAACGTTTTGCCGAATTTAAAGACGGGCGTTTTGCTAGCGGCAATTTGTACTTTTGCGCCGGTAGCAGGGTTAATGCCTTCGTGTGCGGGCTTTGCCTTAATTTCGTAGTTGCCAAAGCCTGCAAGTTGAACTTTTTCGCCTGCGGCGAGGGTGTTGTGAATGACAGTAATAAGAGCGTCGTACATTTTAGCGGTGTCTTTCGCGGTGAGGCCTGCCTCTGCAGCAACGGCTTTAATGAGTTCGGTTTTGTTCATAACTGATAAAATCCCCCTTGGATTGTTAAGTAATTTCATTATAACACTAAAAATCGTTACTTTCAATAGTTTTTTCAAAAAAAGTTGCAAAATTTTCAAATTATTGTAATTTTTGTTTAGCCGCCCCTCTTGACAAGCGAGGCGAAAGGGTGTAAACTGTATGTAGAAAAGGTTTTATCAACGTTTTCGGCTGTTTTTGTCGAAAAACTACAAAGGGTTTGCGGTTTGCTTTCTTTTCCCGTAAGGCAGGGAAAGGGCATGTAAGCCTTTGATGATTTGTTTCTCGCTATAAAAAACTATAAAGGAGGATACCAAAATGAATCGCGACGAATATATCTTAAAACTCAGCCATAAAAATCCGAAAAAGCGGTTAAAATATACCGCAAAGCTTGGTAAACTCCTAAAAAAGGACGGCGAACGGAAATCTTACCGCGCTTGTTGCGGATCTATCCACTCTGATTATTCTTTCTCGCCCTATACCCCCTCGCTTGCGGCGTATATGGCGTACAATAACGGGCTTTCGGCGGCGGCGCTTATCGATACGGGCACGCTTGCCGGTGGCAGAGAGTTTCTTGCCGCAGCCAAAAATTTTGGAATTGCCGCAACGGTTGGCGTAGGCTATCCTACCCCTCTTCCTAAAGCTTACGATATTCTTTGCAACGTATACAGCCGCGACTATTCGCGTTTCATTTTCTTAACGGCGCTCGGCATTCCCGAAAACGGATTTGATAAAATGAAAAGCTTTCTTGCCGAGTATCGAAAAGAACGCGCCCGTTGCAACCGCCGTATTTTGCAAAAAATTAACACGCTCTTCCGCGGACTTGGCGCACTTTCGTACGAGGAGGACGTTTTGCCCGTAAGTAGTGCGGAAAACGGCGGTACGATTACGCGTAGCCACCTTATGTTTGCACTTGCGCGCAGACTTATTAAAATGGTAGGCACGGGAGAGCCCCTTATCGATTACCTTACCAAAGTGCAACGCATCTCCCTTTCTTCGAGAGAGGAAAAACTGCTGCTTGCTACGCCTAGCCGCAATTACGAGTACGATTTATCCGCTATCCTTCACAAAAAGCTGAAGGTGGACGATGAAAATTTCACCAGCAAAATCCACGTTTTTATCGGCGCAACGCAAGCCGCCGGCGGCTTGGTTTTTTATCCCCTTTCAGAACGCGAGGTAATAGAAGGCGGTACAAAGTTTATCGACGGAATGTTTGCCGCTCTCGTGCGTCTTGGCGTAAACGGAATTGCTTACGAGGCGGAAAACGTTGGCGAGCATTTGCCCTATTTAGAAAGAAAGGCGCAAGAGCTGGGCTTTTTAACGGTAGACGGACACGAAATTCACTCCCCGCGCGATATGTTCTATACGGGGAATATGACCCCCTCGCAAGAGGAAGGCTTTTATGCGGTAGTTGGCAACGCTTACCTTGCAGGGAACGACCCCATGGACGCTTTTTGCGGACCGCGTACGGAAAAGCAATTCCCCCTAAAGGAGGATCGCATCCGCCTGTTTGCCGAAATCGGAAGAAAAGAGGCTCTTGCCGATTGAAAGCGGGGATTTTTCCCCCTGGGGAGCTTATAAAGCTAGCACAACCATCAATTGTACGATAGCGTAAAATAACTATTAAAGCTGCAAAGCGCGCGGAACTCCGCGCGCTTCCTAATGATAAAACAATAAAATAAGCCGCGGTGCGTACGGCGTACCGCTAAAGGAGCAATATGACGACGGCAGAAAAATTAGCAAAGGTAAAATGCTTCCTCCTGGATATGGACGGAACGGTATACCTTGGCGACGAGCTTATCGGCGATATGAAAAACACCCTAAACGCCATTCGTAATTCGGGCAGAAAGGTGGTATTTTTAACGAACAACTCTTCTAAAAGTGCATGCGCCTATCGCGAAAAGCTAGAACGTATCGGTATTTTCGACGAGCGGGACGGCATTTATACCTCCGGTATGGCAACGACGTTGCATATTTCCGCGCATTTTCCCGGCAAAACGGTGTACCTCGTCGGCACGGACGCTCTGCAAAGGGAATTTGAGGAAAGCGGTATTCCCTTGGTGGAAGAAAACGCAGATATCGTCGTTTTTGCCTTTGATACGAGCATTACGTACGAAAAAATTCGCAAAACGTGCGATATGGTAAAAGCGGGTGCGTATTTTATCGCAACCCATCCGGACGACGTTTGCCCCGTTCCCGGCGGCTCTATCCCCGACGTGGGCGCGTTTTTAGAGCTGATTGCCAAGGCTACGGGCGGCAAGCGTCCCGACGTGATTTGCGGAAAGCCCTTTCAGGCGATGGGCGTTGCCGTTTCGCAGTTCCTCGGCCTTAAAAAGGAAGAGCTTTTAATGGCTGGCGATCGCTTGCATACCGATATTATGTTCGGCGTAAACAACGGATTTTTCTCCCTGCTCGTTTATTCGGGCGAGGCCACGCGCGAGGATTATGCAAAAAGCGGCATTACGGTAGACCTCGCTTTAGATTCGCTCAACGATATCGTTCCGTATTTGTAACAATAGAAAGAACCGTGGGCAGCGGCAATGGTCCTTTGCTTGGCAAATTTAACCAAATAGGTATAAAAATAAATTTTATGGAAATTCTCTTTCCCGTAGCGGAAGGAGAATTTTTTTTATTTTGCACAGGCGGAAGGGCGCGTGGCGGAAGAGGCTACGGCGGAAGGGAGCGTGGCGGAAGAATCTGCGGCGGCTACCTTTAGCGCGCGGCTTGACGCTTTGGATAGACGGCAAGCGGCAAAGAAAATTCTCATTTTAAGGAGGGGTAATGAAAAAGCTTGCGTTTTTTATCTGTTTAGCACTCTTTTGGGGATTGCTCGGCGCGGGCGTATCGCCCTGCGTGCAACTGATTGACGTGAAGGATGCGCGTTATAGCCTTTATTTGGGAGAAGGACGCTTTTTCGAGCTACCGTATTCCTCTTTTTCTTGCAAAGCAACGGCAAAAGCTTTTTTTCTCCGCCGTGCAGCACTCGGCGAGGAGGTGCGCTTTTCGGTAGAGGCGTGCTCGGTAGAAGAGGTGCTTACAAAAAGCCACGCAAGCGTAATAAAGCAAGAGCAGGTTGGCGATACCCTTGTTTGGTATTGCAAACTGCAGGGGCTTTTCCGCACCGAAAATTTGCCCTTCGGCACGGTAAATATGCAAATTGCCCGTTCGGGAGGGGTGGTTACGGTAGGCTTTCCCGTTATTTACGGCGGGTTTTAGCGTTCGCCTTTTAGGGGCGGCAGGTTTTCTATAAAACTATTAAATTTTCGCCCTTCCGCAAAAAAATAAAAAACAGCGGTATAAAAAGCAAAAAAGGGGAAAAGATTTCCGTAGCTAAAATGAAATGCCAAGCCGCAAGCATGCGACGCTCGGCACACAGGAGGTTTATAGCGATTATGAAACAAGAATCCAAAGAAAAATTTGTACGCTTTGTAAAAACCAAAGGATATTTGCTCGTGCTGGCCGTTTGCTGCGTTGCGGCGGTGGTGGTAACGGCTATTGCGCTTGGTAATAGTAATACGATTACGGCAGAGCGTCCCCGCCCCGGCGTTTCGCCTTCGGTAAGCGTAACGCCTAGTACCGAACCCTCGGCAGAGCCTACCGTTCCGCCCAGCGCGGGGCCCGTTGCCACCGTTATCGTGTTCGATAGCCCCGTAGAAAATGCAACCGTGGGCATGACCTTTTGCGACGACGAATTGTGCTTTAGCAGCACACTCGGCTACTGGTACGGGCATATGGGTATGGATTTTATCGGAGAAGAAGGTGCATCTTGCCTTGCCGTTTACGGCGGCACGGTAGAAAGCGTTACGCGCGATATTTCCAGTGGTACGGTGGTAACCGTGCGCATTAACGATGAGCTCGTCGTTTCCTACGGCTCGCTTGCCGAGGAGGTTTTGGTCGAAGTGGGCGATACCGTTGTAAAAGGGCAGGCTATCGGTACGATTTCCGACTCCGCTTACGATGAGTTTAAAGAAGGTCCGCACGTGCATCTTTGCGTTACCGAAAACGGCGTTAAAATTAATCCCGAAAAGTATTTGCGCTCGCAAGAAAAATAAGGGCGGTTTGAACTTAAAAACAATGGGTACTCCCCAAAGGGTTAAAAACGCAAAAAGCAGCAATAATGCATGTAAAAAGCGAATACGTATCCATTATTTTGAAACAAAACACCATTTGGACGAACGGTTTTCCGTTCGTCCTTTTTCTTTTGCGAAGAAAGCGAAAAAGCGGTAGCGGCTCGGGCAGGGCATACGGATAAAAAACGCGGCATATAATAGCCAAAAGACTTGCGCCTTATCGGGATGTTCGGCGCAAGGGGGAGAAGACTATGAAAACGTTTGGCTTACTTAAAAGGAAAAATTCACCTCGGCATATTGCAAAGAAAAATGCTCTAACGGACGTTGCGCCGCAAAAGAACAAAAGGGATACCCTTGGAGGCGTCCGTGCCCTTGGAGGCGTCCGCGCCCTTGGAGGCGTGCGCGAGCTTTGTTTTGCCGCAAGCACGGTAATTGCTTTTCTTGCTTGTATGGGAGGGGTGGCTGCAATTTTTTCCGCTTGCCGAACAGTCCCCCCTCGCACGCTATACGATATTTCCGCCGTGTACGAGGAAGAATCGCATGCGCTTACCTGTCAAATGACGGTGCACTACTACAACGCTACCGGGCAAACGCTACCCTGCCTTGCCTTTAACGTACCTGCAAACGCTTACCGAAAGGATGCAAAATACGTACCCGTATCGCCGCAAAAGCGACCTGCCGCCTATTTAAACGGGGAAAGCTACGGCGGGGTGGAAATTACCGCGTGCACGGTGCAGGGGAGAGATGCCAACTTTGTCTTGGCTGGGCAGGACGGTACTTTTTTAACGGTGGAAACGGGAACGATCGCGCCGAAAAAGCGCAAGCAAGTAACGGTGCAGTTTCGCCTGTCGCTGGCAAACGTTTGGCATAGGCTGGGGTATACCGATCAAACGGTCAACCTCGGTAACTGGTTTCCCATTCTTGCCGTGTGGGAAAAGGGCGGCTTTCGCGAATGTGTTTACGAGTCTTTGGGCGACCCGTTTTACAGCGAGGTGGCCGATTTTTCCGTGCGTCTTACCCTCCCCGAAAAATACGTTGTAGCGGCAAGCGGAAGGGGAGAAACGCGCAGGGAAAACGGCCTTTTATGCTGCGATTTTTCCCTGAAAAACGCTAGAGATTTCGCAATGGCGTTTTCTTCTGAATATTCGCTAATTTCGCAAACGGTAAACGGGGTGGAGGTGCGCTACTATTACGCCAAAGACGAGTTTCCCGAAAAAACGCTTGCCGCCGCTGCAGAAAGCTTGGCGTGTTATTCGGCGCGGTTTGGAGCGTACGCTTATCCCACGCTTTCGGTTGCGGAGGTGGGCTTTATCGAGGGGGGAATGGAATACCCTGCGCTCGTCTTTCTTTCCTCTGCGGTAAAGGCGGAAGAGCGGGCGCGCGTAACGGCGCACGAGGTTGCGCATCAATGGTGGTACGCCGCCGTTGGTGTGGATCAAACGGAGCGCGGGTGGCTAGACGAAAGCCTTGCCGAGTATTCTACGGCGGTATTTTTTGAAGATTATCCCCTCTACGGGGTCGATCGTCGCGATATGTACAACGCCGCCCATACGGCGTACCGCTTGTATTGCGACGTATACGGTCAGCTTACGGGGAAAAGGAATATGGCAATGCTCCGCCCGCTTTCCGATTTTTTAAGCGAATACGAGTACGTTAACCTCGTTTACAACAAGGGCTTTTTGTTGTGGGAAACTTACCGCGTTTCGGTGGGAGATAAGCGGTTTTTTCGCGCCCTTTCCAACTTTTACGCCGACAATCGGTTTGGTGTCGTTACCGAGGAAGATCTCTTTCATTCTCTAAGAAAAAGCGGTGCGGGCGGATGTGGTTTGGTGCAGTCCTTTTTAGATGGAAGTGCGGTAGTATAAGCCCTTGCTGCGCAAAGAAAAGGAGGCATTGCCGCGCAAAGAAAAGGAGGCATTGCAGGGCGAAGAAAGGAGAGCTTGCGGCGCAAAGAAAAGTTGCTTTCATACGGCAAAAAACCGCAATTTCATACGGCAAGAGGAAGGCGACCTTGCGGCGCACAGAAAAGTCGCTTTCATACGGCAAAGAAACAACAATTTAAGCAAAGCAAAAAACCGCAGAGCTTGCGATTTTCACGCGCTGATAAAATGGGGAGCTGTTTTGCAAAAAACGGCACGAAAAAGGGGAAATTTTTAGGGGAAAAGGTGGAAAATTTTTACAAAAACCGCTGTAAATTTCTCAAATAGCCCCCTTTCAAACAATGCATAAAAAGTGTAAAAAATTTAATTTATGCAGTAATTTATGCATAAAATTGCAAAAAAAGAGAGGGGTGAAAGCCCCTCTTTTTGGGTGGAAAAACGGGGAAGAATTTTCCCTTTTTCAAAAAGCGGAAAAAAGGGTGAAAATATCGAAAAAGAGCAATCGAAAAATTTTTCCGCGCTTTGCTTTTTTAAGGTTTTTCCCATAGGGAAAGGGACATACTGTAAATGAGGCCGCTTGAAATGACAAAAAAATGATAAAATTTCAAACAAAATGTTACAAATTATCGTTTTTCTCAAAAAAAGTCGAATTTAATTGAATAAATTTCTCTCACGCGCGGCTAATCGTTTGCAATTATCGTGCGATTGTGGTAAAATACTACGAGTGCAAGTATAAACTGCATTATTATGCGAAAAATTTTTTTAACACAAGGTACTTGAATATGAAAGTAAAAAATCACCGTTCTAAAAAACACATTCTCGCAACCGTCCTTGCCCTTGCCATGGCGGTTACGTCCGTGTGCGCGGCAGGCGTTTTCGCCAAGGACCCCGCAACGGGCAAAAATCTTTCCTCCGGCCTTATTACCAGCCTTGGAAATTTAGGATTTGATATTTCGCAGCATTACGGCGAAACGGTAAACAAACTTCCCGAAGGAGTAGATAGCGATACCGAAATTTCCGTTATCGTTAAGCACGAAGGGCTCAGCGTTCTTTCCGCACATCAAGCGGCAAACACCGGCCTTTCGCTCGGCGACTATTCCATTTCTGCAGAAGGTCTTGCCGTAAAGAGCGCTGTTGATGCAACCAACCGCTCCTTGCTCAAAAAAATTAAGAGAGCGGGCGTTTCCTTTACCGAAGGCGCAACCTACAACACCGTTTTAACGGGCGTTGAAGTGGTTATTAAAGCGGGCGACCTTTACAAGCTGGAAAAAGCAATCGGCAAAAGCGCGGTTGCCATCGTCAGCGAAGAGTACGAGGTTAGCGACGCTAAGGTTGTAGAAAACGACGTAACCGTTTACGAAACGGGTATTTTCGATAGCTCCGCATCCGAATACGACGGTACGGGCGTTGTTATCGCCGTTCTCGATACCGGTACGGACTACACCCACACCGCATTCGGCTTAAACAACTTTACGTCTACCACGCTTGGTATGACCAAGGAAGACGTTGCTAAGTATTTGGGCGACACCATTGCGGCAACCAAAGTTCCCGGTCTTACGGCAGAAGACGTTTATATCAACGAAAAAATGCCTTACGGCTTTGACTATGCCGATAACGATTCGGACGTATATCCCCTCCGCAGTACGCACGGTACGCACGTTGCCGGCGTAATCGTTGGTAAGGACGACGTAATTACGGGTGTTGCTCCCAACGCACAGCTCGTTACCATGAAGGTTTTCTCCGACTTAAAAGACTCGGCAAAAACCTCTTGGATTTTAAACGCGTTAGAAGACTGCGTAACCTTGGGCGTAGACGTAATCAACATGTCCCTCGGTACTTCTTGCGGTTTCTCGCGCGAGGTTGACGAAGAACGTATTTCCGCCGTTTACGATAGCATTAAAGAGGCAGGCATCAGCCTTGTAGTTGCTGCATCTAACGACTACAACTCCACGCACGGTTCGGAAAAGAACGGTAACCTCGGTCTTACCTCCAACCCCGATAGCGCAACGGTAGGTTCTCCCTCCACTTACGAGGCGGCAATTTCCGTTGCATCCATCAGCGGTGTAAAAACCCCCTATATGATTAACAACGGCGAAATCGTTTACTTCCTCGAAGCAAGCGACTACGCTGCAAAAGAAAAACACTTCGTCGACGATATTTTGGAAGACGGCGAAGAATCTCGCGATTTTGAATTTATCACCGTTCCCGGCGTAGGCCGTGCGGCAGACTATCTCAGCATCGACGTAACGGGTAAAATCGCCCTCGTTTCCCGCGGTACGACGACCTTTGAAAACAAGGTGGAAATCGCACTCCGCAACGGCGCAATCGGCGTTATTATTTACAACAACGTATCCGGCGACATTCGTATGTCCGTTGGTAAAGTAAAAGATGCAGTATGTTCCATCAGTCAAGACGACGGTGAACGCCTTGCTGCACAAGGCACGGGCATTTTAACGATCAACCGCAAATATCTCGCCGGCCCGTTTATGTCCGACTTCTCCTCCTGGGGCCCCACGCCCGACTTAAAATTAAAACCCGAAATCACCGCGCACGGTGGTGAAATTCTTTCCGCCGTATACGGTCAAGATTACGAAAGAATGTCGGGTACGTCTATGGCAGCGCCCAACCTTGCAGGCGTAGTTACCCTCGTTCGTCAATACGTAAACGAGATGCTTGGCAGCAGCGCAAGCAACGTTCAAAAATCGGCAATGGTATATCAACTTTTAATGTCCACTACCGATATTGCGCTCAACGTAAACGGCCTTCCTTACTCGGTAAGAAAACAAGGTAGCGGCCTTGCAAACCTGTTAAAGGCAACCACCACTCCCGTATATATCACCACTTATAACGAAAAAGGCTTGATGGATAAAACCAAGTTAGAGCTTGGCGACGATCCCGAAAAAACGGGCGTTTACACCATGCAAGTGGTTCTTAACAACTTAAAAAATACCGCCTATACCTTCGACGTTGGCGCTTGGGTTATGACCGAAGGCGTTAGCGAAACGGAAACCCACCAAGGTGAAACCACCGTTACCGAACAAGGCTATCTCCTTTCGGGCGCGTCTATTAAAGTAACGGGCGTTACGGGCGAGGGTTCTTCCTCCGGCAACTCCGTAACGGTAAACGCAAACGGCGCTGCAACCGTTACCGTAACCGTTGCGCTTTCCGATACCGATAAGGCATACCTTAACGATTCGTTTGCAAACGGCATGTACGTAGAAGGCTTCCTTACCTTCGGTGCATCTAAAGATAGCGGCGCGGTAAACCTCAACGTTCCTTTCCTCGGCTTCTACGGCGACTGGACGCAAGCACCTATTTTAGACCTTGACTATTTTGAAACCAACAAGGACGAGCTGGACGATTCTATCGACCTTCTCGATAAAACCCTCCCCGATGCCTATGCAACCCGTCCTATCGGCGGTATGCAAGACGACTATATCAACTACATGGGCTCTTATGCGTTTGCGCAAAACCCCGCGTTCTCTGCTATTTCTGCAGACCGCAGCCACATTGCGCTTTCCAACCAAGAACAAGCGGTAAGCTCCATCGAATATATTTACGCAGGTCTTTTACGCAGTGCGGCAAGAATCGACGTATCCATCGTAGACGACGCTACGGGCGAGGAAATTTTCACCAAGGTTATTTACAACCAAAGAAAATCCTCTTCCTCCGGTAACACCATTTATCCTTCGGCAGTTGATATCGACTTCCAAATGGCCGATTACAACCTGAAAAACAACTCCAGATACACCTTTACGATGAAGACCTATCTCGATTACGGCGACGGTGGTGAATCTACCAACGTAAACAACACGTTTACCTTCCCGTTCGTAACCGACTTCCAAGCGCCCGCAATTACCGATGCGCAGTTCTATACCGAATACGACAAAACCACGGAAAAAACCCGTTTGTTCGTAAACCTTAGCGTATACGATAACCACTACGCACAAGCGCTTTATATCGGTCAAATCAACTTAGAGCAAGGCGACGTAGACGAAGACTTGGACGGCGAGTTGGATATGATCAACATGATCAGTACCTTCGGTCAATACCTCACGCCCGTTTACTCTTCGGAAAACAGCACCTCCGTTGTAACCTACGAGCTGACTGACCACCTCGAAAAAATTAAAAACGGTACGTACACCAACAAGTTTATCGTAGCCGCTTACGACTACGCACTTAACGAAGCGTATTACGAAATTACCGTTCCCGAAGAAATGTTTATGATTTCCTTCCCCGAAGAAGAAGTCGTACTCAGTCAATATCAAACCTACACGGTAAAACCCAACGTTTACCCCAGCACGGACGACGTTTTGGCATCCACCCTCGTTTACACCTCTGCCGACGAATCGATAGCAGGCATGGTTGGCGGAAAGCTTATTGCGCGCGCACCCGGCCAAACTACGATTACCGCCGTTTCCTCGGTAGACGAAACGATAACGGCATCCTTTACCGTAAAGGTTCTCGGTCCGGAAGACGAAGGATACGTAATGTATACCAAGCCGGTTGCCGAAAGCTTTAACGTTACGGGATATTTCGTTAACCTAGCCTTTTACGCGCTGTCTTCCGAAGACCGCGAAATCGGCGAAACGGGTAACGAGCGCGCCTTTGGCTCCTTCCCGTTCCTTTCCATGTTCCCCTCGGAAAAAGTAACCTTACGTTGCGACCTTATGGCTTACTTCCCCGACGAGGTAGAAGTAGAGTTTACCTCCAGTAACGAAGATATCGTTACCGTAGATAAAACCACGGGACAAATTACCGCAAAAAGCGAAGGTAACGCAATTATCATTGCGCAAGTGCTTTCCAACGGCGAAATCACTCGTCAAGCAACCACCATCGACGTAGCGGTTAAAAACCCGTACGAAACCAGCGGTTCCTTCTTAATGTCCTATAAGGGACTTGGCGGTGTGGTAACCATTCCCGAATCGCTTTCCCTTACCGAAATTTATATTTACGCGTTCTCCAACTACGAATACGTTTTAAAAGGACCGGAAGATGAAATTTCCGAAGAAGATCCCTACCTCTCCAAACCCGTATTCCTCGGCGAAAACGACGACGTAACCAAGGTTATCATTCCCGAAGGCGTTACCACCATTCACGACTACGCATTTGCCGGAATGGAAGGCTTAAAGGAAATCGTTCTTCCTTCCACCATTAAAACCATCGGTCGCGGCGCGTTCTACGGCTGTACCAACCTCACCACGGTAACGGGCTTGAAGTACGTTAAGTTCGTGGGACAAGAAGCCTTCTACAACTGTAAAATTAAAGCGGTAGAATTCGAACGCCTCGTTGCAATCGGCGACCGCGGTTTTGCTTATAACGACATTCAAAGAGTAACCCTTCCCAACTCGGCACAATCGCTTGGCGTTTCCGCCTTCAGCAACAATAACGAGCTGGAAGAAGTCGTTATCAATGCAAGCAAAATCAAGCTCGGCTCTTACGCGTTTGAAAACTGCTCGCTGCTCGAAAGAATTTCCATCAACGCATCGGTAATTCCTTCCTACACCTTTAGCGGTTGCTCCGCATTAAAGGAAGTAGAGCTTGGTGCAGACGTTTCCGTTATTGGCGAATACGCCTTTGCAGGAACGGCAATCACCTCCTTTACGGTAGCGCAAGGCAACACCGCCTTTGCCGCACAAAACAACGGCGCTTACCTCCTTTCGCCCGACGGAACGGAACTCGTAATGGTAGCAACCGGTGTAACGACCAACTTCTCTTTAGCATCGGACGTTGCGGCAAACGTTACCAAAATTGCAAGCGGCGCGTTCGCCGGCTTTGATAAGCTCCGTTCGGTAAATCTCCCCGCCGTAACCACGGTTGGCGATTACGCCTTTGCAGGCTGCTCCTTACTCGTAAACGTATCTCTTGGCAACGTTTCTTATATTGGCGCGCACGCGTACGAGGGAACGGGCATCAGCGCAGTCAACTATGCTAGCGCAACCTTTGTTGGCGAATATGCGTTTAAGGATTGTACCTCTTTAATGAGCGCAAGCCTGCCGCAAATTACCGAGCTTCCCGTTGGAATTTTCGAGGGCTGCTCGCTTCTCGGCAACGTAACCGTAGGTCAGCTTACTGCGGTTGGCAACTATGCCTTCTACAAAACGGGACTTTTGACCATGCCCGATATTTCCAAGGTAACCACCATTGGAGAATATGCATTTGCTAAAACGCAAGTGTCCGAAGTAACCATTCCTTCTAATGCGGTCGTAGGCGCGTACGCGTTTATGGATTGCGAACTCCTTGCAACCGTAACTATCGGCGACAACGTAACGCTTGCGGCATACGCTTTCGCTCGCAAGGTAAATAACGATTCCGTAACCGGAATAGCATATCATTATCAAGCAACGGACGAAAACGGCAAGGTATTTAACGCAACTTATTACCGCCCCGTAATTTCCTCGGCTTTGACAAGCTTAACCATTGGTAAAAACGCATCGATTGGCGAATACGCTTTTGCAAGCGCAACCGCACTCGAAACGGTAACCCTTGGCGAGGGCGCAACCATCGGCTCTTACGCATTCTATAACGCGAAGTCCTTAAAGGAAATCGATCTTTCCAAAGTAACGGTAATCGGTTCTTACGCGTTCTATGGCGATGGTTACTATCACTTCACGCAAGACGGCAATCCTGCCGCATCGATCGACGGCTACTATATCATCGAATACTTCCGCCCGCAAATTGAAAGCGTAGATCTTTCTTCGGCAACGGAAATCGGTGCGTATGCGTTCTATACTTGTACGCAGCTTAAAACCGTCGTTCTCGGCGAACAAATCAAAAACATTCCCGATGGCGCGTTCTATGCAACGGCTATCGAGGCAATCGATCTTTCTAACGTGGAAACGATTGGCGATTACGCTTTGGCAAACACCATGCTTACCAAGGTAGATCTGTCCTCTATCGTAACCATTGGCGAATATGCCTTTAACCACGCTCCCGTAGAAGAAGTAGTGCTCGGTGCATCTGTTACCAAGCTTGGCAACAACCCCTTTGCAAACACCAAAATCGCAACGTTTGCAAAAACCGAACAAAACAGCGTAGGTCAAGACGAAGTAATCGATACCTACACCATTTCCGAAACGGTATTCGTATCGAACGGCGTACTCTATCAAGTTCTTCCCAACGGCCTTTACGAGCTCGTAACCTATCCTACGATGAAAGAGGATAGAAACTACGCGGTACTCGATAACACGGCTCGCATTTCCGGCGCAGCGTTTGTTGCAAACGGCTTCCTTGCCGGGGTAGAATTGCCCTTCTCCTTAAAGGCAATCGGCGACAAAGCCTTCTATCAATGCACCGCATTAAACGTAGTAACCTTTAAGTCCTTACAAGCTCCCGTGCTCGAAGAAGAATACGACGAAAGCCACTTAACCTATAACTACGTTCCCTTCACCGGTGAAATTGAATTTAACGACGGCACGAAGATTGACGGTCTTGGCATCGTTCCCTTCTATATGTGGAACTTTACGCAACCCAGCAACTTCTATTACGGCGCAACCTTTATCGATTACGTTGGTACCGTTAATAGCAAACTCGTTATGGTAAGACCCGTTAACGGCTTGAATTACGAAACCTTTATTACGAGCCAATACTTCTCTTCCGTAATCGACGGTGTGGCTGCTCCCTTTGCAGAAACGCTTGCTGCAATCGAAGCAATAAAACAAATCCCCACCGCAAACCTTACGCTTGCCGATAAAGCTACTGTAGAAGCAGCGCGCGCAGCGTTTAACAAGGTTGGTACGGCAGAGCAACAAGCACTCGTTTCTAACTATAGCGACCTTGTTGCGGCAGAAAACGTTATTGCATACTTGGAAAACAGCGGAAGCGGTTCGGAGGAGCCCGAAGTTACCCCCTCGCAAGATGCAAACGCAACCGACCGCAACGTAGGTAACGTGCTCGCTATCGTATTTGGCGCACTTGCTCTCGTGTTTGCCGCAATCGCAGCTTTTTGCGTTGTTCAAACCGTAAAGGTAAAGGCGAAAAACAATACTAAATCGGAGGATTCCGAAGATCATGATGAAGAAAATTAAGTATCTTCTGTTGCTTACGGCAATCGTTCTCGTCGCAGTCGGCATGGCTGCCTGCGGCGTAGACAATCCGTACGCAAAGTATGAAAAGGAAGGTTATACGGTTAGCGTACTGTACGATGCAAACGGCGGACAGTTCTCTTACGTAGACAACATCAACGTGCGCGACGTGTTCAATCCCGAAGTGGATATGACCCTTTCTCCCGACGGCACTAAATACACCTTAAAGTTGCTTGCCCCCGGCGATGAAAACAGAAAGGACGGCTCGTCGAAATCGCAAATTACGAAAGAGGGTTACTTCCTTGCCGGCTGGTACGTAAAATCGGTAGACGGAAACGGCAACGTTTCCTATTCCGACCGTTGGGATTTTGAAAACGACCTTCTCGAAATCGATGCAAACGGCACGTACAAAGCATCTCAACCCGTTCTCACGTTGCACGCGGCTTGGATTCCTTACTTTAGCATGGAATTTTTAATGGAAGACGCGAGCGGCGAATGGGTAACCATTTCCAAAAACGATAAAATCAATCCCCTCGTCGATTCGCTCGATATTCCTCTTCCCGTTTGGGAAGAAGGAAAGGTAAAAACCACCCATCCTTCTTATCTGCCCGCGCAAAACGGAAAAACTTACGTTACCGCGTATGCAGATGCAGAAAAAACGGTAGAATATACCCAAGGCGTGGCACATCACCAAGGTACGTGGGATATTGAAACTGCAACTTGGGGCAGCAATATCGTACAAAAGGTTTATACCTCTTGGAGAGAAGGCGAATGGCATCATATTTATACGGCATCCGACTTCCAAGCAAACGCTTACCTTTCCGGCTGTTACGAACTGATGGGCGACCTCGATTTCAGCGACGCGTCCGTGGCAGTTTGGCCGCTTACCCTTTCTTCGGGTGAGTTCTCCGGTAAAATTATCGGCAACGGCTACAAGGTAATTAACGCCAAGTACACCCAAACGATTGCAACGGGTGTAAACGCAGGACTCTTCGGCTCGATTGCCGCTACGGCACAAATTACCGATTTGCATTTTGAAAACGCATCGGTTTCCGTGCTCGGCAGCATTCAAACGACCAAAACTTCTTATTTCGGCCTCTTTGCAGGCGAAATCGATAGCGATGCTACGGTAACCAACGTTACGGTAAGCGGCACGGTAGAAATTCTCGGCTCGTTCACCATCGATAACGCAGCAAACGTTTCCATCGGTTTAGTAGCCGGCAATTTGGAAAACAAGGATATTTCCTTTGAAAACGTATCCCTTACGGTTGGCGAAGACATTTACGGAGAAATTCCCTTTGCGGCTTCTGCCGATGAAGAGGGCAAAGTAACCGTTACGGCAGTAGATAGTCCTGCCATTTAACACGCACCAAAATTTTTGGAATAAAAATTATTATATAAATGGAGAATTGCTATGAAAAAATTAGGTAAAATCGTATCCTTATTTTTGGCTACCGTCCTTTCCGTGGCGGCAGTAAGCACCCTCGTAGCTTGCGGCGGTGGTGGCAAAAAGGCAAAGAGTCTTATTATTATGACCGACTCGTTAGACGGCCTTTTCAACCCCTTCTATTCTACTTCCGCAAACGATGGCACCATTGCCGGTATGACGCAAATCGGTATGCTTTCTACCGATAAAACCGGTGAAATCACTTTCGGTGACGATGAACCCGTTGTTGTAAAAGATTTTGAAAGAGTTTACAACGCTGCAACCGACAAAACCGACTACACCTTCGTTATTAAAAACGGAATCGTTTTCTCGGATGGTAAACCCCTTACGATGAACGACGTACTTTTCAATATGTACGTTTATCTCGACCCCGTTTATACCGGTTCTACTACCATGTATTCTACCGATATCGTAGGTCTTTACGAATACAGATATCAAGAAAGTGAAACGGCTACGGGCGAAGAAGAACTCACCAAACTTGCTGCATCCTATGCTCGCATTCGTTTGCAAGAACTCATCCGCGTATACCAAACGGTAGGTAAAAAGATTTCTTCCGGCTCCGTTACGTACGAAGCAGACGTTGCTACCATGGAAGCTGCTATTATGGATTGGAATCTTTCCTCCTCCTATAAATCTGCAGTAAGCACCAAGCCCGAAGAAGTAACTAACGATCAACTTCTCGCAGACTATCGCAACGTTCTTACCAAATTCCGTCAAGAACTCGAAAGAGACTACGAAGGCGCGAAGGATGCTTACGTAGAAGATCCCTATAAGTCCACCGGCGAATTC
>JAFOHH010000105.1 GCA_017421905.1 Clostridia bacterium | reverse complement strand
CAAGGCAGAGAGAAGGAGTTTGCAAAGGAGTTAAAACTCTATAACATACCATAATGAATAGGATGATTGACATATTCTCCACGCTCGGCGACCGCTTGAGCCACTTCGGCAAGGACTCCACCTCGCAGGAGGTGATGCGTCGTGCTATGGAGGAGAATCATTGGTTTTCGCAGAGCGACATCCTTATGGCAGTAGAGGCTATCCGCGAGGAGTTTCTCGACCGATACAAGCTCCAAAAGTGGGCATATGATTCACACCACGGTTACCACTTTGGTTGTAATTGCTGTACTCGTAATCCTCGGCGGTTCTGCTATTCGCGAATTTGGTATTCCCATCATCGTAGGTCTTTTAGCAGGTGCATATTCCTCCATTTGTATCGCTGGTCCCCTTTGGACGGTATTCCGCAAATTAGGTGGAAAAATCAAAGCTAAAAAGAAATACAAGGCTGCAAAAGCAAAATAATTAAAACAAACGGGGCGGGCTGATTAGGCCCGCCCTTTTCCATTATTCTAACCAACTCTTTGATATTAAAACGCATATGAAAAAAATAGTCTATCGCAGACAATTAAATAATTCCGAGCGTGCCGAAGTTCTTTCTCTAGCTAAAGAATTTTCCTTGCAAGAAGAAACGGCAACCGTACTGTATACCCGCGGAGTTACCACGTCCGAGGGCTTTCGTCATTATTTAAATGCCGGCAAAGAAAATTTCATAGATCCGTTTTTAATGAAGAATATGGACGTCGTTACTCACCGCTTACGCCAAGCGGCAGAAAACGGAGAAACCGTCGTTGTTTACGGCGATTACGACGTGGATGGTATTTGCGCAACGGCAATTATGATGCGTGCCCTTGCCAAAATAGGAATTAAGGCAATCCCCGTTATTCCCGAGCGGGATGATGGTTACGGCTTAACCGAGCCTTTAATCGAAATGATTGCCGAAACCTACTTTCCCGACTTAATTATCACGGTAGACTGTGGTATTTCCAATAAGGATGAAGTAGAGTTAATCAAAGATGCGGGTATCGACGTTTTAATCACCGACCATCACGAGCTTCCCGATGAGCTTCCCGATGCTCCCATCGTCAACCCCAAATTAAAGGATCAGGACTATCCGTACGATAATCTTTGCGGTGCGGGCGTCGCCTTTAAAATTGCCGTTGCTCTTTGTGGAGAATGGGCTTATTCGCTAGTCGATTTTGCCTGCCTTGCAACCGTTGCGGACAGTATGACGATTTTAGGAGAAAACCGCGATATCGTTGCAGAAGGCTTAAAAGTTTTTTCTTCGCCTACTCTTCGTCCGCAGTTTAAGCTGCTTCTTTCCGGTAGCCGCGAAATTAACGAAACAACCCTTGCTTTCACCGTTTCGCCGCGCTTAAACGCCGCGGGGCGAATGGGTGACGTAGCCAGCGCTCTCTATCTTTTTGTAACAGAAGACGAAGAAGAAATGCACGAATACGCCGAAAAGCTTGCCGCCTATAATGTAGAACGGCAAACGGCGTGCGATGAAATGTATAAAACCGCAAAGCGACTTTTGCAAAAAAAAGGCGCGTTTACGCCCTCTATCGTTTTATACGACGAGGGTTGGAAATCGGGTTTTGTCGGGATTGTAGCATCGCGCTTGGCCGAAGAATACGCCCGTCCCGTCGTATTGTTTACCGATAAAGGAAACGGGCAAATTAAAGGCTCTGTGCGCAGCGTGGACAACCTCAATATTTTCGAGGCGCTTTCTGCCGTGCAAAGCCAAATCGTAGAGTTTGGTGGGCATGCACAGGCTGCTGGCGTTACCGTTTGTTTGGAGCAGTTACAAGCCTTTGAAGACGCTCTAAACGCGTATTTATTAGAAAACACCTCTCCATCCTCTTACGAACCCACCGTCTATTGCGAAAAGTTATTAGAGGAACCCTACACGATGACCTTGGCAAAGGACCTAAAAAAATTAGAGCCCTTTGGTGTAGGAAACCGCAAACCCCTTTATGTCGTGCAGGGGAAAGAAGTATCTGTTAAAGCATTAAAGGCCGGATCTCCGCATCTTTCTCTTTCTACACCTCAAATGGAAATGTTGTATTTTAACGGGGAAAAGTTCAGAGGTGTTTTAGAAAGCCCCGCTACCAAATTTTTAGTGTTCGAGCCGAATATATCCGTATTTAATCGGAAAGAATCGTTAAAAGGATACCTGCGCGAGTTTATTACCGATTTGCAAATAGACGCGCGCCAAAAGCTCTATATTTTCCGCAATAATTTGGCAGAAATTGCTACAATAGACCCCGTTCCGTATCCCGAAACCGTTTCCGATAAAGAGTTGGAAACAGCTTTAAATTCCGCTTTAAATCAGCGCTATGGTACGGCAATTTTATCGTACGGAATGTCGGCATTTTCTCGTTTTCCGCAAACGGAAAACCTGCCCAAATATTTATTTACAAACAACTATAACAACTTACATAATTGTTGTATCGTTTCTCCGTTTGCCGATCTGGATACTTCGGAATACCATACGGTTATTTATCTGGATAAGCCTTTGGTTTATACGGGAAAATTCCGCGGACAAGCGGTAATTATGGGAAAAGAAAACCCCACTATTTCCTTACTAAAAACGCTTTCGTTAGACCGTTCCGTATTCTCCGCCGTATATACCGTAATTCGCGATGCAGGGCGTATACACGCTTTTTGCAGCGTAGATGCGTACGAAAAAATGGGGAGGGATTTCGATCCTTATCAGTTTATTTTCTGTGTGGAATGCTTTATAGAACTCGGCTTAATCGAATCGTTCGGCGGCACGCTTTCCGCTGTAAAAAACGTTAAAAATCCTTTGGAAAACTCTAAAATTTATCAAAAGGTGAAAGCCTTGCAGGAATCGTTATGTTAGATGAAAAAACCATCAACTATATAAAATCCAGCTATGCCGAGGATGCGGCCGCTCTTTGCATCAAAGCATACGAATACGCCGATAGCTTGCATAAGGAGCAAAAGCGTGCCTCGGGAGAACCGTATATTATTCACCCTGTTGCCGTAGCAAATATTTTAATTGGGCTTGGTATGGATGAAAAAGCCGTTGCGGCCGCCTTTTTACACGACGTAATCGAGGATACGCCCGCCACGGCAGAGGACGTAAAAGAACGGTTTGGCGATGAGGTTTTAGAGCTTGTTTCCGGCGTAACCAAGCTCGATCAAATCGTTTTTACCTCGCGCGAGGAGGAGCAAGCGGAAAACTTCCGTAAAATCTTCGTTGCAATGGCAAAAGATATCCGCGTTATCATCATAAAGCTTGCCGATAGACTGCATAACATGCGTTCGCTAGAGTATCTTTCCCACGAGCGTCAACAGCGCATGGCAAAGGAAACCTTGGATATTTATTCTCCCTTGGCGGGAAGACTGGGTATTTCGCAAATCAAGTGCGAGCTAGACGACCTTTGCTTAAAATATCTTTTCCCCGAAGAATATAATTATCTTGTAGAAAACATTCATAAAATGATGGGCGAACGGCAAAAGCTTATCGACGAAGTTGTTTCCGAGCTTAAAACAATTTTGGCGGAATCCTCCATTAAAGGTGATGTTTTCGGCCGCCAAAAGCACTTATACAGTATTCATAAAAAAATGAAAACGCAAAACAAGCCGCTCGATCAAATTTACGATATGGTTGCGGTGCGCGTTATCGTAGAAACGGTAGACGAATGCTACGAGGTTTTTGGTAAAATTCATAAAATTTGGCGTCCTGTTCCGGGTAGAATTAAGGACTATATTGCAACGCCTAAAAAGAATATGTATCAGTCGTTGCATACCACCGTTGTAACCAATTTCGGCCAGCCGTTTGAAATTCAAATCCGCACGCTGGAAATGCATAAAACGGCGGAATACGGCATCGCGGCGCACTGGAAATATAAAGAACAATCGGGCGATAAGGTTTCCCTTGGCGAGCGCCTTTCCTGGATTCGCGAAATTATGGAATGGCAGGGCGGCTTTAAAGATTCCAAAGAGTTTTTGGAGTCGATTAAAGGCGACTTATATTCGGACGAGCTCCTCGTATTTACGCCGCGTGGCGACGTAATTAACCTACCCAAAGGTTGTACGCCTATCGACTTCGCCTATAATATCCACAGCGCCATCGGTAATAAGTGTATCGGGGCAAAGGTAAACGGCAAAATGGTGCCTTTAAATACCGAGCTCATCACGGGCGACGTTGTCGAAATTATTACCTCAAACAACTCCAAAGGTCCTTCTTGGGACTGGTTGAAAATCGTTCGCAATTCCAGCACCAAGGCTAAAATTAAACAGTTCTTCAAAAAGGAAATGAAGGAAGACAACGTCAAACTCGGTAGGGCGATGTTGGAGCGAGAAGCTAAAAAGAAAGGATACGATTTTTCCGAGCTTCTCACGGCGGAAAGCTTTAAGCTTGTTAGCCCGCGTTTTTCCTTTACTTCTCCGGAAGAAATGTACGCATCTATCGGTCTTGGCGCGGTAGCAACCAACCAAGTACTGTTTAAGTTTATCGATATTTATAAAAGAGAGCAGCCCCGCCTTCTCGATTCCCTTGCGCCTTCTGATACCAGAAAACATAAAAATAGCGCGGAAGGCGTGTACGTTAAGGGGGTTTCCGGTCTTTTAATCCGTTTTGCAGGATGCTGCAATCCCGTTCCGGGAGATCCGATTATCGGCTTTATTTCTCGCGGAAGAGGGGTTATGATTCACCGCGAAGACTGCCAAAACGTTGCCAATTTTGAAGAAGATCGAATGCTCCCCGCTCGTTGGACGGAAAGCGAAGAAACCAGTTTCTTTGCCGCACTAAAAGTGCGCGCCGTAGATAAAACGGGTATTTTAAATCAAATTATTACCATCGTCGCATCCCTCAATATCGGTCTTACCTCGGTAAATGCGCGCGTAGATAAAAAACATTACGCAAATATCGATATCACGGTTCGTCTAAACAGCAAAAAAGATTTAGATAACCTTATCAACAAATTGGATGCACACCCCGATATTATGGAAGTATATAGGACGACCGCATCATGACGATTAAACAGCTGCAAACGGGAGTATTGGGAGTAAACACCTATCTCGTAATCAATCAAGAGGTAAAGCAGGCAATCGTTATCGATCCGGGTGGCGATGCCGATTATATCCTTCGCACCCTTAAAGAAAGCGGCGCAACCCTAAAAGCCATCTTTTTAACGCATTGCCATTTCGATCATATCGGCGGCGTTGCCGAACTGCTGCAAATGGGATCCGTTCCCGTTTATGCAAGCGATGCGTGCAAAGCAAACGTTAATACGTCCGTTAATTTGGCGCGCGCTATGATGGGTATCGACCTTCTTCCCATTACGGTAACCAACGTGATAAAGGATGGAGAAACGGTAACGGTTGCAGGAATTTCTATCCAAGCAATCTACACGCCCGGTCATACCTCTTGCTCGTGCTGTTACTTAATTGAAAACGCACTTTTTTCGGGGGATACGCTGTTTTTCCGCTCTATCGGAAGAACGGATTTTCCCACAGGCTCTTACGAGCAGCTCGTGCGCTCCGTAAAGGAAAAATTATACGTTTTGTTACCGAATAATTATTCCGTTTATTCCGGGCACGGCGAAAAGACGACTTTGCGTTCCGAGCAAAAAAACAACCCTTATACCGTATAACGTTAGGAGAATTTCGTGATTCAAACCAGCCTTACAGAATATCAATACGAACTTAATCTCGTTGCCGATTTATTTCCGCAGGCAAGCGAGCTTCCCCTTCTTTACACGGCGAAACAGGAAGGAAAAACACTTACCGGCACAGTGCAAGGTGGGGGAGAGGAGTTTACCTTTACCCAAACCCTTCCCGATTGTGACGAATTGCATTTTAAGCGTTTGGAAAAACGCTTTCACAAGCTTGCCGTATACCGCGCTTTAAAAACGCTCACGGGGCATCAGCCTGCGTGGGGTGCTCTCACGGGTATTCGTCCCGTAAAGCTTGCGTATATGGAGCAAGAATTAGGACACGACCCTCTTTCTTTTTTACAAAACGAAATGGACGTAACGCAAGAAAAAGTACAAGTCGTTAAAGAAATTTTACAAGAACAAGAGGGTATTTATCAAAAAGGGGACGAAAATTATAATTTATTCGTCAGTATTCCTTTTTGTCCTACCAAATGCGTATACTGCTCCTTTATTTCTGCGGAAATAGGGAAATGTCAAAAGTTCATCGATCCTTACGTCGAGGCTGT
>JAFOHH010000104.1 GCA_017421905.1 Clostridia bacterium | reverse complement strand
GCATTCACCGCATCGTTTACCGTCGCATATTCTTTTGCACCCACCATTGCTAAAATTGCCGCGCCGTATGCTGGTCCTTCTTCCACACTCAACGCGTACACGGGTACCCCGAATACGTTAGAAATCACCTTTTTCCATATCCCGCTTTTCGCACCGCCACCGCAAATTTTCGTCGCCGCTATACGCAAACCATTCGCCTTCGCCACTTCCAAGCAATCGCGCAAAGCAAACGCAACCCCTTCCATCACGGCAAGCGTCAGTTGTTTCCGCGAAGTATCGGGGCTCATTCCTATAAAACAACCGCGCGCGTTTACGTCGTTATGCGGACTTCTTTCCCCCATTAAATAGGGCAAGAAATATACGTCGTTTTCGCCAAGAAGAGGCTCTAAACCCTCTTGCTCCGCGGCAAAGTTATCCGTTTGCAAAACCTGTTCCATCCACCATTTGTTGCAGCTTGCCGCAGAAAGCACGCAGCCCATTAGGTGGTATTTACCGTTAGCGTGCGCAAAGGAGTGGAGAGAATTGTTTTGGTCTACCGAAAAGTCGTTTTGGGCAATAAACACCGTGCCGCTTGTGCCGAGGGAAATGTTGCAATCGCCCCCGTTTACCGTGCCCGTACCAATTGCCGCCGCCGCGTTATCGCCCGCGCCTGCCGTTACAACGGCGTTGGGCAGGTTAAACTCGCTACGCACCGTACCGACCACCTCGTAGCTTTCGGCAAGGGTGGGTAGCCATTCGGGCTTAACCGAGCAAATTTCGCACAGCTCCTTGGACCAGCGTTTGTTTTTTACGTCTAAAAGGAGCATACCGCTCGCATCCGAATAATCGGTGCTGTGTACGCCCGTAAGCTTGTAAATCAGGTAGTCCTTGGGCAGGGCAATTTTGTCGATTTTTGCAAAATTTTGCGGCTCGTTTTCCTTCACCCATAAAATTTTGGGTGCGGTAAAGCCTGCAAAAGCAATATTTGCCGTGCAGGCAGAAAGCTTTTCCCTCCCCACGGTTTGGTTGAGATAATCGGTTTGCGCTTGCGTGCGGCCGTCGTTCCATAAAATGGCAGGGCGAATAACCTCTCCCTCCCTATCCAGCATAACCAGCCCGTGCATTTGTCCGCCTACCGAAACGCCTTTTACGTCTTCGCGGCGGTAGCCGACAAGCAGCTCGTTAATCCCTTGGGTGGTGGCGGAAAGCCAATCCTCGGGGCGTTGCTCGCTCCAACCGCTTTGGGGGTAGAATATGGGGTATTCCTTGGTTACAGCGTTTAAAATTTTGCCGTTTGCCGCCACTAAAAGCAGCTTAACGGAGGACGTTCCTAAATCGATACCGAGATACGTATTCATACTGCGCTTACCCAAACAAGATACCGTTTACGACGCTTTGCAAGTTTTCCTGCTTGCCGCTGCCGGGGAGCTCGGGCGCGCCCATATTTTCGGCATAAGCGGAAAGCTCTGCAAGGGTAGCCTCGCCGGATAAAATCTTTTTGCCGATTTCCGTTTCGCGATAGCTTGCGTAGCGTTTGGCAATAAAGTCGTCTATTCTGCCGTCCTCTATCAGCTCCGCCGCCTTAATTAAGCCAAGAGCAAAGGTATCCATACCGAGAATAAAGGCCTCGAACATATCTTCCGCCGTGTAAGAAGCGCGGCGCGTTTTTGCGTCGAAGTTAAAACCACCCGTAAGTCCGCCTGCCTTTAACACCTCGTACATACAAGCCGTTGCGGTATATACGTCAAAGGGGAATTCGTCCGTATCCCAGCCAAGGAGCAAATCGCCTTGGTTTGCGTCGATAGAGCCGAGCATGCCGTTGATGGCAGAAATGCGCAAATCGTGCTGGAAGGTATGCCCTGCAAGGGTGGCGTGGTTGGCTTCGATATTCAGCTTAAAGTCTTTATCCAAGCCGTATTGCCGCAAAAAGCCGATAGCCGTTGCCGCATCGAAGTCGTATTGATGCTTCATGGGCTCCTTCGGCTTGGGTTCGATGTAAAAGTCGCCCGTAAAGCCGATGCTTCTGCCGTAGGCTACCGCCATTTTCATCAGGCGCGCAATATTTTCCTGCTCGAACTTTACGTCGGTGTTCAAAAGGGTTTCGTAGCCTTCTCTTCCGCCCCAAAAAACGTAGCCCTTGCCTCCTAATTTTACGGTGATATCCAACGCCTTTTTTACTTGCGCCGCCGCAAAGGCGAATACGTCTGCGCTGTTAGAAGAGCCTGCGCCGTTGCAATAGCGCGGGTTGGAAAACATATTTGCCGTACCCCAAAGGCATTTGATGCCCGTTTGTTGCATTTTTTGGAGCAGGTAGTCGGAAATTTCGTCCAAGCGGCGGTTGGTTTCTTTAAGATCGTCCGCCTCCGGCACGAGGTCTACGTCGTGAAAGCAGAAGTATTCTATGCCTAGTTTTTGCATAAAGGCAAAGCCTGCATCTACTTTTGCCTTGGCGTGCTCCATCGTCCCTTCTGCCGCGCCAAAGGACTTATCCGCCGTGCCTCTGCCAAACATATCCGTGCCCGTTGCGCACAAATTGTGCCACCAAGCCATGGCAAAGGGAAGGTGCTCCTTCATTTTTTTGCCTAAAATAACCCGTTCGGCATCGTAAAAGCGAAAGGCTAGCGGGTTTTTGCTTTTTGCCCCTTCGTACTGAATGGTAGGAATATTTGCAAACAGTTCCATAGTATTCTCCTTAAAAGATAGATTATAAGATAGTTATAATGCAAAATAGTTGATTTTTCTAGCCGTAAAAGATATAATATATAGACAAAAACTGACTTTACGGGGGTTTTTATGTTTTATCAGCTGGAGCACATCGGCAGTTTAGAGCCTTTGCAAATTGAACAAGGAGAAAATTTTAACTATCCGCAGCATTTGCACCAGTGCTTTGAATTAATTTACGTGGACGAGGGGAAAATGACCGTAACCGTAAACGACGTTGCCTATCCTTTAAAAAAGGGGGAGGCCGTTTTTATTTTCCCCCATCAACTGCACGCGCTTTCTTCCACCCACTCTAAACATACGCTGTTTATTTTTTCTACGCACGTCGTGCAAACCTATTATAGCGATTTGGCGGATAAAGTGCCCCAAAATAGCCGTTTTACCCTTTCGCCGCAAAGCCTTTATTTGCTGAAAAATTTATGCGCAAAAAGCCCGTTGTACCAAATAAAAGGCACGCTTTATACCGTTTGCGCCGAATTTCATGAGCAAACCGAGTACTGCGACGCCAATTCGGACAAAGAAAATACGCTATCTAAAATTTTATTTTATATTGAAGAAAACTTTAAAACCGCCTGCACCGTACAAGACATTGCCGAGGGCATTCATTATAACGCCGAATACGTTTCCCGCTTTTTTAAAAGCAAAATGGGCTTTTCCTGCAATTTTTACGTAAATAAAAGGCGGCTACATTACGCCGCGTATTTGCTATCGAACACCAACGCCTCTTGCCTATGCTGTGCGATGGAAAGCGGCTTTACCTCTCTGCGCAGCTTTAACCGCAATTTTAAGGAGCATTTCGGCATTTCTCCCTCCGAATATAAAAAGCAAAAGGGGTTAGCCTAAAAGGTGGCATAAAATGAAAACGAAATGAAAAAGGTAGTCTTTTACGACTACCTTTTTGTTTTGATTGAACGTTGAAATGAAAGGGGTATCGCCCTATAAAATTTCCGTTAAGCAGGCTTTTAAGGAGGGGGTCATAGGCTCGGTTGCAATTAAATCGCTATATTCTTGCATGGTTTTTACTGCGGCAAACAATTTCCATAGGCGAGATTTTTCCCAAGAATTTCCGCTTGCCATAATCAGCGTGCGGCGCGCGTGCTCAATTGCTTTTTGCACCTTAGTAAGGGGGGTATATTTCACTTGCACCGTGTATTCGGCGGTTACGTCGTAAGGGAGGTTCAGCGCAACGCAACCCGTAAGCACTTCGTCCACGGGGCAAGGCTCGCCGTTTTTATAAAGGGTAATTTCCCCTTCCTTAATATCCTTAAACTTAATGGTAAAGGTGCGGCCCGCAGGGATAATGCCTTCTCCCCCACAAGAAGAAATGGTAAGCGTTTGCGTGCATACGTCCCCTTGATTTTGACAAGAAGCGGTAAATTTGGTAAAGAGCTTTTTGGCATTTACCTCGCCGCCGTCCTCGTAAAGGGTGTATTCGCCCTTGCCCGCATATACGGAAATTTCCATTTTCTCGGGGTTGGTTACGGCGTTGCCGCTATCTAGCGAAAGGGGCAAAATGCCGCCCGCCTTTATAAGCACGGGGATGCTTTCCAGCTGGCGCAAAAGGGTTACTTCCTTGCCGGCAGGGCTTTCCACCTCGTAGTGCGTGCCCGTAAAAATATCCGTCCATTTGCCTTGGGGCAGCCATGCTTTTACCCACGCAAAGCCGTCCCTTTTTCTTTTTTGCGTAACGGGAATTACGAGAAGCTCGCTACCAAAGCGGTACTGATTTTTATACTTGTACGCGCCGGGAACGTTCCATTCGTAATAAAGGGGTTCGATGAGCGACGTACCCTCGCTATGCGTGAGGTAAGACGCCGTGTACAAATAAGGGATAAGCTGATGGCGAAGGCGTAGCCATTGTTTGGCGATTTCTCCCGCGCCGTTGCCGTATGCCCACGGCTCTTTCGTGCAGACCTGAATATCGCAACAATGCAGGCGGTTTATGGGGCTAAATACGCCGAATTGTACGTGGCGCAGATATTGCTCGTTGTCCTTTTCGCCAAACATATGCCCGCCGATATCGTGCGACCACCAGGTATAGCCTACGTTACTTGCCGTTGCGGTAAAGTAAGGCAAATAATTTAGCGTATCCCAAGTGATGTGCGTATCGCCCGAAAAGCCGAGGGGGTATCGGTGCGCACCCACACCGCAGTAGCGGGATAAAACGAGGGGCGTGGCGCTAGTTTTGGCGTTATCCAAATAG
>JAFOHH010000103.1 GCA_017421905.1 Clostridia bacterium | reverse complement strand
GTAGACATCCTTATGAGAACGATCCTAAAGCCCTGTTTTTTATTTTTACCCAAAAAAATTCACGAAAGCGCCGTTTTTTTGTACGCAGAATCATAGCTGTTGTTTTTGGTTAAAACGGAAAACCCTGCAAAAATCGCTTATCCTTCTTACCTCCCACGTCAAAACTCCACGCGCTGCTGCAAAAACGCATCAATCCGACAAAAGCGCGTGGTTTTTTTGTGTGCGCATACTAAAAAACCTTGCAATTACGCGCTTATTTTGCTATAATAAAAAAGGCTATGGGCGATTTTCATTTTTCAAAGCAACCGCACGTCGCATCGTCGCCACAAGAAAAAATTCTTCCTAGAGGGAAGAAGAGGAGAAATCAAATGAAAGGATTATGGAAAGAATTTAAAGCCTTTATTTTCCGCGGCAACGTTGTAGATATGGCTATCGGCGTTATCGTTGCAAGTTCGTTTACCGCAATCGTAAACGGTCTTAGCAACTTCGTGTTAAAACCCCTCATTAACTGGGTTCTTGCAAGCCTTCTCGGCGCAGATTCGCTTAGCGAAGTGTTTACCGTTTTAAAAGGCGTATACGTAGACGTATTAGACGATACGGGCGCAGTAATCGGTAAAACGCTCGACCTCACGCAATCTATTTATATCGATTGGGGTTCTTTTATCAATGCCATCATCAACTTCTTGATGGTTGCCCTCACCCTGTTTATTATTTTAAAAACCTTTACTACTATCAAAAAGCGTATGAATATCAAAGCGGGTATTCAAGCAAAATTAGACGCAGATGAAGAATTAAACGACATCGAAAAGAGAATTTTAAGAAAATGGGAAAAGCGCGACCCTGCAACCGCTCCCAAAAAGGTAGTACCCGCTCCCGCAGCGCCTGCCGCTCCTACCGAGGCAGAACTTCTTACCAAGCTTTGCGCTTTAATGGAAGAAAATATCGAATTACAAAAAACCAACAAGCAATAATTTATGCGGCGGGGCGTTTGCATTACCGAAAAACGGCGACACGTATCCCCCAAATAGCGACAATAACGGCAAAAGCAGCATAGGAGGCTAGTTATGCAAGAAAAACAAAGAGCAGTAACCATGGAAAAGCTCGTTGCCCTTTGCAAGGGACGTGGCTTTATTTTCCCGGGTAGCGAAATTTACGGCGGTCTTGCCAACACGTGGGATTACGGCCCGCTTGGCGTAGAGCTGAAAAACAACGTAAAAAAAGCGTGGTGGCAAAAATTCATTCAAGAAAACCCCTACAACGTAGGCTTAGACGCCGCCATTTTAATGAACCCCCAAACGTGGGTTGCCAGCGGACACCTTGCAGGATTCTCCGATCCTCTCCTCGATTGCCGCGAATGTCACGAACGCTTCCGTGCGGATAAGATGATTGAAGACTGGTGCGCAGAAACGGGATACACCCTCCCCAAGCCCATCGATGCGTTTACGCAAGCGGAAATGAAGGCGTTTATCGAAGATAACAACCTGCCTTGCCCCACTTGCGGCAAGCACAACTTTACCGATATCCGTCAGTTTAACCTGATGTTTAAAACCTTCCAAGGCGTTACCGAAGACGCTAAAAACACCGTATATCTCCGCCCCGAAACGGCGCAGGGTATTTTTACCAACTTCGTAAACGTACAACGCACCACGCGTAAAAAGATGCCCTTTGGTATCGGTCAAATCGGTAAATCCTTCCGTAACGAAATTACGCCGGGCAACTTTATTTTCCGCGTACGCGAATTTGAACAGATGGAGCTGGAATTCTTCTGCAAGCCGGGTACCGACCTCGAATGGTTTAGCTACTGGCGCGAATTCTGCCATCAATGGCTGCTTACCATCGGCATTAAGGACGAAAACCTGCGCCTGCGCGATCACGATCCCGAAGAGCTTTGCTTCTATTCTAAGGCGACTACCGACTTCGAATACCTCTTCCCCTTCGGTTGGGGCGAACTTTGGGGCATTGCCGACAGAACGGATTACGACCTTACCCAACACCAAAACACGTCGGGTAAAGACCTTACCTATTTCGACCAAGAAACCAACGAGCGTTACATTCCTTACGTTATCGAGCCCAGCCTCGGCGTAGAACGCAGCGTGCTTGCCGTTCTTTCCGACGCATACGACGAAGAAGAATTAGAAGGCGGCGACGTGCGCACCGTGCTCCGTTTACATCCCTTCCTTGCGCCCTATAAAGCGGCTGTATTGCCCCTTTCCAAAAAGCTGAACGAAGGTGCGGAAAAGGTTTACGCAGAGCTTGCAAAACGCTTCCCCGTAACCTACGACGATGCAGGCTCTATCGGTAAACGCTATCGCCGTCAAGACGAAATCGGTACGCCCTTCTGCGTAACGGTAGACTTTGAATCGGCAGAGGACGGCTGTGTAACCGTGCGTTTCCGCGATTCTATGCAACAAGAGCGCATCAAAATTGAAAACCTCGTATCCTTTATCGAAGAACGCATCCGTTTGTAAGACGTTTCCATCTAGCTTGCCGCGTGCCGCAAAACGGTTACGCCAAGCAAAAAAACCAAAAGAAAAGACCTCCCTGCGGAGGTCTTTTTTGTGTTATGTCGCTTTGGGGAATAACCACCGTTTGTTTTGGTGATTTTAAAAATCCCCGGCAATTATTCTTCGGTATATAATTTACCGTAATAGCAGCGGGCGGGGTTTTCTAAAATGTATTTTACAATTTCCTCGTAATCTTCTTGTCCGCGAATAACGTGGTCGTAAAATCCCCGTTGCCACACGTTTTCGCCGTATTCTTTGTTACAAAATCTTTTTAGTGTCGAAACAAAATGGGATACCGATGCCGTTTGTCTGGTAGGGGTCGACGTCCTCGGCGACCCGCCATTTTCCACAAACAAAACGATATGAACGTGATCGGGCATAATAACGTATTGGTCTACGGTTATATTCTCGTAAAACTCGCTAAATTGACGGATGTATTTTTCCGCAATTTTTCCATACGGCAATAACGCAACGCCGTTCGGGCCGCCGAGGACGTCGGCCCCTACGCGCGATAAAATTTCCCGTCTGTTTTTCGTGCATACCGTTATAAAATATGCGCCAGCCGTGCTATAATCAAAATTTTTTAATCGTGTTGGCTTTCGTTTGGGTAATTCTTGTTCCATTTTTACTTATTCATCAATTTATCGCGGTTTGCTTCGTAATTGTCAATGCAAGCGGCGATAATGCGCATGGCGTCTTTCTTGCCGTACGTTTGATGAATGTAGGTAGAAGATTTATATTCTAGCTTTTGTTGGTCTTGGTGCAGGGTTGCCGTCGTGTTGCTTTCTAATTGCTTATATACGCGGAAAAAGTGCTCCATTTCTGCCGTAACGTGGTCGGGCAACTGAAAAATATCGTCGTAATGGTGGTAAACGGGATCTCCGTAAGGCACGGCAATAATTTTCTCATCCTGATTGCCGCCGTCCGTCATAATAATAACGCCGATCGGCTTGCAGCGAACCAAACTAACGGGCTCTAAGCTTTCCGAGCAAAGCACGAGTACGTCCAACGGGTCGCCGTCGTCTGCGTAGGTGCGGGGGATAAATCCGTAGTTGGCAGGGTAGTGCGTTGCCGTGTATAAAATGCGGTCTAAAATGAGTAGCCCCGTGGCTTTATCTAGCTCGTATTTTTGTTTCGCCCCCTTGGAAATTTCAATTACGGCGATAAAATCGGTTGCGGTAATTCTGTTTTTTTCAATGTCGTGCCAAATGTTCATAAGCCCTCTCCTTTTTTTCATTATAAAACAAAAAACGCTTTTTGTCAAACGTAAAAATTTTTCTTTTGAAAAAAGGAGGTTTGGCGCGCGGCAAAACGGGCAATCATTTTACAAAAAGCGAGGAAATAAGATGAAGGAATACAATTTCAACGTATATGCAAAAGATTGCGAAAAGGGACTTTGCGACGGGCTTTGCGCGCTAATTACCGCGCCGCCCGTGTTCGTTTGCATCGGTAGCGACGCCGTTGCGGGGGATAGCCTTTCTCCGCTTGTGGGCAGCTTTTTAAAGGAAACGTATAACGTGCCCTGCTTTATTTACGGCGACCTTTCCAAAACCATGACGGCGCGCGAAATGCCCCTTTTATCCAAAACCATTCGCGCCCTGCACCCCAAAAACCCCGTGGTGGCGATAGATGCAGGCGTGGGCGACGAAAGTGAAATAGGGCTTATCCGTTTAAGGGAGGGCGGCTTATATCCCGGCAAGGGCGTGGGGAAAAGCCTTGCGCCCATCGGCGATTATTCTCTCCTCGGCGTGGTTTCTCGCCGCGGAAAAGACGCCTTTTCGCAGCTGGAGCTCACCCGCTTTCATTTGGTATATCGCATGGCGGCGGCAATGGCGGCTGCTATTAACGGCTTTTGCTCTGCCTCTTCTCTTTTTGGCGGCGCTAATTTCGTCGGCTCTTTTTGTAAAGAAAACGAGCAGCCCGTTTCCGCCACGCGCGGGTTAGAACCTTCCGCTTTGTGTGGGTTAGAGTCTTCCGCTTTGCGTGGGTTAGAGCCTTCCGCTTTGCGCGGGGTAGAACCTTCCGCCTCGCGCGGGTTAAAGCCTTCCGCTTTGCGCGGGGTAGAGCCTTCCGCTTTGCGCGCCCCAACCCGATAGGCAAAGCCCGCAGACGTTTGGAGAACGCTACCAAAACCAAAAAGCATACAAGTTTTAACTTTATTTTCATATACTTATCGTAGAATAATGCAGAAAAAGCAATAAAAAGGCAAACATTTTTCCTTTTTATCGGTTAAATGCTGGAAAAATCCCCGTCGATATGGTATACTAACCAAAGTAAGGTATTTTATCCGGATAAACCGCAAAAAGCAAGTGCGGTTATTACCGCAAATAATGCGGAATTTTAGGAGGAACGGTTTTGAAACGTCAGTCAAGAACGCTGCTTTGGTTTGTTATTGGCATCGTGGGCATCATTTTCGTACTGTCTTTGATGAGCGGTTACGGAAAGGCGCAAAAGGTTAGCTATTCTACGATGTATAACTATATTGCTACCAACGACGAGCAGGAAGAAAAAAATCAAATTACCCGTATCGAAGTAGATAAATACAAGGTTACGGCGTACCACAACAAAAAGGAATTATATTACACCTACTACCCGCGCGATAACGCCATTACGGCAAACGAATTAGAATCGCTTATCCGCGCGCAGAATATCACCCTTTCTTACACCAACCCCAACGCAGGCTCGGTGTGGTCCTCTATTTTGCCTCTTCTCGGCACGGTAGTGCTTTTCGTTTTGTTTATCCTTTGGATGCGCTCGGCACAGGCGGGCGGCAAAAACGGGCAAAGCTTTGGCAAAACCAAGGCGCGTATGTCGCAAAACGTAAAGGTGCGCTTTAGCGACGTAGCCGGTGCGGAAGAAGAAAAAGAAGAGCTAAAAGAAGTAGTAGAGTTTTTGAAAAACCCCCGCAAGTTTGCAGAGCTTGGCGCGCGCATTCCCAAGGGTGTTCTTCTCGTAGGCCCTCCGGGCACGGGTAAAACGCTGTTTGCCAAAGCCGTTGCAGGCGAAGCAAACGTACCCTTCTTTTCTATGAGCGGCTCGGACTTCGTAGAATTATACGTCGGCGTGGGCGCATCTCGCGTGCGCGATCTTTTCGACCTTGCGAAAAAGAGCCAACCCTGTATTATTTTTATCGACGAAATCGACGCCGTTGGCCGTCAACGCGGCACGGGTCTTGGCGGCGGCCACGACGAACGTGAGCAAACGCTTAACCAACTGCTCGTTCAAATGGACGGCTTTGATACCAACGAGGGCATTATCGTTATGGCGGCAACCAACCGTGCGGATATTTTAGACCCCGCACTCCTCCGCCCCGGCCGTTTCGACCGTCAAGTACACGTCAACTTGCCCGACGTACGCGGCAGAGAGGCTATTTTGCGCGTTCATGCAAGAAATAAACCCCTCGCGCCCGAAGTAAACTTTAAAGTAATTGCCCGTATGACGCACGGCTTTGCCGGCGCAGACCTGGAAAACCTGTTAAACGAAGCGGCAATTTTAACCGCGCGCGACGGCAGAAAGGTCATTACCAACAACGATTTATACGAAGGTTTAGATAAGGTTTTGGCAGGCCCTGCTAAAAAGAGCCGCCTTGTTACCGAATCGGATAAACGTATCACCGCTTACCACGAGGCAGGCCACGCCGTTCTTGCCGAAGTGCAACCCCATTGCAACAAGGTGCACGAGGTTACCATTATTCCGCGCGGCGGCGCAGCAGGCTTTACCATGACCCGTCCTCAAAACGACGATAGCCACATCAGCAAATCGATGCTGATGGAAGAAATCGTTATGGCGCTTGGCGGCAGAGTGGCAGAAGAGCTCGTTATCCAAGAGGTATGCACGGGCGCATCGCAAGACTTAAAGCAAGTAAGCGAAATTGCGCGCAGCATGGTTACCGAATTTGGTATGAGCGACCGCATCGGTCCTATTTCCTTTGCTAGCGATGGCGAAGTATTTATCGGCCGCGATATGGCGTCGAAAAATTCGTACAGCGAAGAAACTGCCAACGTAATCGACGAAGAAATCGAAAAAATCGTAAAAACCGCGCACGAACGCGCAACCGAGCTGCTTACTCTGCACCGCGATAAGTTAGATACGATGGCTCGCTGCTTGGTAGAAAGAGAAACCATCTATGAAGAAGAAGTAGAGCTTATCATGCAAGGCAAATCGGCAAAAGAAGTATGCGAGGAAATGGATGCACGCCTTTCCGGCAAAGCCAACCCCTTCCAAAAGGTAACGGACGAAATTGCCAAGGAAGAAGGCGCATCGCAGGCAACGACAGGCGAACAAACGCCCGCAGCCAAACCTGCCGCATCCCAAGAAAACGCAGAAAGTGGCGATACCACGCCTTCTGAAGAAGAAAAAAATTAAGCGGACTTACCGCCGAAAAACTAGGACCGCTACCCTTGCGGTCCTTTTTTAAGGAGCACTATGGAAGAACAACGCACCCCTACCGTGCAAGCAAATAGCGAGCATGCCCATGCAAACGAGCCCTTTGCCGAACGCGCCGCGCAATCTTTTTCCGCCGCGCAAACGGAAATCGCCGCACACGACGTCGCCGCGCAAACTTTTTCCGCCGCACAAACGAATAGCGGCGCACCCGTGGAAATTGCAATCGACCGTATCTATCCCAACCCCAACCAGCCGAGAAAGGATTTTGACGAGGCAGCGTTAAGCGAGCTTGCCGCCTCCATCCAAAAGCACGGTGTTATTTCGCCCGTGTTGCTTTGCGAGGACGGCAAGGGAAGGTTTATGATCGTTGCGGGAGAACGCCGTTACCGCGCCAGCATTTTGGCAGGGAAAAGCACCGTGCCCGCAATCGTTCGCCGTTACGACGAGCAAACGCTTGCCGAGGTTGCGCTTATCGAAAACCTGCAACGCGAGGACTTAAACCCCATAGAGGCGGCACTTGCCGTAAAAAGCTTAATGCATACCTACCGCCTCACGCAGGAGGAGGTCGCAACGCGTATCGGTAAAAGCCGTAGCGCGGTGGCAAACACTTTGCGCCTGCTTTCCTTAACGCCCTCCGTTATTAAGCTTGTCCGCACGGGTAGGCTTGCCCAAGGCCACGCCCGCGCTCTTTTGCCCCTGCCCAAGGACGTGCAAGCGCGTTTTGGTAAGGAGGCGGCGGAAAAGAACCTTTCCGTAAGAGAGGTGGAAAGAAAGGTGCGCGACTATTTTAACCCCCCTGCGGAAATTGCGCGCAAAAAAAAGGAACTGCGCCAAATGCAAATTACCGTAGAATTGCGCGACCTCGTAGACCGCATGCAGCGCGTGCTCGGCACAAAGGTTTCGGTAATCGGCAGCGATAAAAAGGGGCGTTTTTACGTGGACTACTACACGCGCGACGATTTGGAGCGCATAGCCGACCTTATTTCCTTGCTGGAAAAGAACCCTGCACATAAGTAAGCAAACAAACCGCCCCCCAAGGGGAACGCATCAAAGCATATAACCGCCCCCAAAGGGGAACGTTTCAAAACACCCTTCCTCAAAAGGGGAATATATCAACCCAAACAACGCCCTGCTGCTTTGCGGGGCGTTTTCATTTTTTTTGCGCTTTGGCGAGAGCAAAGGCGGCACGGCAAGCGGAAGGTTATAGGCGGCACAAACCTTTGGCAAGCGGAAGAAATTACACACTTTCCAGGGCTAGAGGTTATTTTTCGTGAAAATATTGCATAAAATAATTGCAAATGCTTGCATAACGGGGAAAGAAGTGCTATAATTTTGCAAAACAGGTATACCATTTTTTATTAGAATAGTATACTAACACCGCAAAGAAGATCCGCGCGCCGTTGGCAGCGCAAAACGTAAAGGAGCTCCACCTACTACTAGCGGGGTAAAACCGTAAAGGAGATCCGCATGCCGATAGCGGCGCAAAAAAGCGGCACAAAAAACACAAAAGGAGAGATATAGAATGAAAAACAGCAGCAACAAAGTTCTATCCCACACCGTTTTGATAAGCATTCTTTCTATGCTCGTCTGCATGACTATTTTTGTGGGGTCCACTTTTGCTTGGTTTTCGGATAGCATAAATAGCAAAAACAAAATTGAGGCAGGTAAACTTACCTTCGACGTTCAAGTTTTAAAAGAAGGAAGTTATAGCTCGATATACGGCAGAGAAGAGGCGCTGTTTAATAGCGACCTTTGGGAGCCGAACTACGTGCAGGCCGTTAACGTAAAGGTTATTAATACGGGAACGCTTGCTTTAAAGTACGAATTGCAAATCGGTGCGGACGGCACGCTAAACGCCTTGCTTGCCAACGAAACGATGCTTTCCGACGTAATCGACGTTTATTACGCCGATAAAGAGGTTGTAGTAACCAATCAAGAAGAATTAGAGGCGGCGGTAGCGCAAGGCAAAATTTTCTACCGCGGCACGCTTACGCAGGTATTTTTAGCAGGAACGCTGATCCAAGACGTTCTTTTGCCCAAAAACGCAAAAGAAGATAAGGATTACACCACCGACTACGCAACCATCGCCCTTAAAATGCAAAGCGAGGTAAGCTTCGACTATCAAGACCGTTCGGTAGAACCGTTCGATTTAAAGCTGACTGCCTCTCAATTTGCATACGAAAAGGACAGCTTTGACGAAAATTACGATTTACAGCTGCAAAGCGGCTTAATTTTCGATGATGGCAAAACGCACACCGTAAACGAAAGCATCACCTTTAGAGATGCCAACACGCATACCGACGTAATTACCGCTATTGGCGAGGGCACCGTAGTAAACATTACGGGTGGCTATTACGATGCCGATGG
>JAFOHH010000102.1 GCA_017421905.1 Clostridia bacterium | reverse complement strand
ATATTTTTGCGGTAAACGCTTTTCATTTTATCAATTTCCAAAACAAAGCGGATTTGCCGCTGCAATCTTTCATAAGAAATTTCCATTTTGCACCTCTTACTATTTGGTCATAAGCACTTTTTGTTTTATTATAACAAAGAACGGCAAAAACCGCAAGCATTGCCCGTAAAAATTTAAAAAGAAAACGGATACCGCTTTGGTATCCGCTTTTTGCTAAATTATTCAGCAGCGTAAACGCTTACTTGCTTTTTGTCTTTGCCTACGCGTTCAAATTTTACTTTGCCATCGATTAAAGCAAACAACGTATCGTCTTTACCGATACCAACGTTGTTGCCGGGATGGATTTTCGTTCCGCGTTGTCTTACAAGGATGTTACCAGCGAGAACTGCCTGACCGTCTGCACGTTTCGTGCCAAGGCGTTTGGCTTCGCTGTCGCGACCGTTCTTCGTGCTGCCGCCACCCTTTTTATGAGCAAATAAATTTAACAATAACATTTTAATTTCCTCCTAAAAAAGAATTATTTTGCAGCAATCGTTTCGATCTTAACTGCGGTAAAGGGTTGTCTGTGACCCTGCTTTCTGCGCTCGTTCTTCTTTGCCTTGTACTTATAAACAATGACCTTTCTGAACTTATCTTGCGCTACGACTTCGCCGATAACGGTTACGTTTTCTACCACGGGGGTACCAACGACGATACCGTTGTCATCGGAGTAAAGTACTACTTCGAATTCAACCTTTTCGCCAACCGCTTTATCCAGCTTTTCAAACTTAATAACAGAGCCAACCTCTGCCTTGTATTGTTTGCTGCCGTTTCTTACAATAGCGTACATAGTTTTTTTGCCTCCTCTTCCCAGTCTCGCCGAAGTCGGGCGGCGCAATTATTTGCGCACTTAAAAAGCCCCATCCGAGCGGCTCGTCCTATAGAATACAATATTTCAAGGCAAAAGTCAAACGTTTTTATGCGTTTTCGTATAAAATTTGCCCTTTTTGTACAAACTTTTAGCGAAAACCCATTTTTAAGGAGATTTATTTTATGGAAAACGTTAACAAAGATTCCCTTCATAACCTGTACAAAAACGTGCATATGGCACTCGAATCCATTTCTTACGTAATGAAGGAAGCGGACGACGTTAAAATGAAAGAAGAGCTTGCCCACCAATACGAAGGCTACGAAGCCTACGCCGGAAAGCTGGCAAAGGAAATGCTCTCCCGCGGAGAAGAGCCAAAAGAGCCCAACGTATTTAAAAAAGCAATGCTTTGGGGTAGCATTAAAATGAACACCCTAACCGACGGCAGTAAATCGCATATTGCCGATATGCTGATTCAAGGCACGACGATGGGCCTTACCGAGGTTATGACCCTGCTTAGCGAAAGCGGTAAAATTATGGACGAAACCATCCGCCACTTAGCAGAAGAGCTGCGTGATATGGAGTCCTCCTTCCTCGAACGGTTAAAATCTTATTTATAAAAAAATCCCGCTGTTACAGCAAAAAGGCACGCTGTTACAGCAAAAAGGCACGCCTTAGCGCAAGCACGCTATCTGCTATTTGCATAGCAATTTTCAAAAAAAGAAAAAGACTAACGAAAACTTTCGTTAGTCTTTTGTTTTGCAAAAATACGGCTTTGCCATTCAATCGTAGCACGGCCGCTACTTATTCTATTTCTAATAATTGTTCAAAATCGTAAACGTAAAAATCGCATTCGGCTTTCATTTGGTCTACGTAATCGGCGGAGGATTCATCAAAAACGCCGCAAACCTGCATGCCTGCAGTCTTTGCCGTTATATTTGCGTTTAAATTGTCGTCTAAAAACAGCACGTCTTTCACGTTTACGTTAAGCTTTTCAGAAGCGCGTTTATAAATTTCGGGGTTTGCTTCTGTTGTGGAAAAATCATCGCAAGACCATACGTTATCAAACAAATTGAACATTTGCAATCTTTTTAAGCAGGCATCGAGCGTAACGTGCGGGCTTGCGGTTAACACGTTTAAGCTTGCACCGCTATCCTTTAATTGCTTTAAAACCTTTATAACGTTCCTCTTTGCGGGAATATGATAAAAATATTCGTTTGCCATATTATTTTTGAAATTGGAAACAAGCTCCTTCTTACTTACGTCCAAGCCGAACGTTTTAATAAAATAATCGGCCGTGCCGGCAAGCCCCAAGGGAGTTATTATTTTTATGACGTCATTATTATACTCGCAATTATTTTTATCTAACTCCTTCAAAACCCCCGCAATAAAAGCCGGCATAGAATCTACGAGCGTACCGTCAAAGTCAAATAGATAGGTTTTCATTTTAAATTCTCCAAAAATAGTTTTGCAATAGGGGTTTTCGTTATATTTATTCGTTTTTCAAGTAATCGGAAAAGCGCGCAAAGGAGCTTTGGGCTTGCAATTTATCCATTCTCCCTTCCACCCGATAAGAATAATAATTTTTGCCCGCCACGACGATGTGGTCGTAAAAGCGCACGCCGGCAAGATCGAGCATAAAGTTAATTTTCATGGTTAAATCGTCGTCGGCCGCGCTGGGATAGGGCATACCCGAGGGGTGATTATGCGCCACGATAATGGCGTGCGGCTGGGCAATACCAATTTCTTTAGAAAGCTCGGTAAGGTTGATGTTTACGCCGTTTTTATCGCCGTGCGCCGTTACCGAGGTTTTGGTAATCGAATCCCTTTTATCGATAAACATTACCATGAATTCCTCGTTTCTTTTATCGGCAAAATAGGTAAGGAAAAAGTTTTTAACCGAATCGAAGGAGAATTTTTTTGGTATGGAAATTTCCCTTTTCCCCAAACGGTTGAACATCTCGCCCAAAACGAGCAAGATTTGCACCGCCTTTTCTCCCATGCCGCGCACTAAAATCAGTTCCTCGGGCGGGGCGGAAAAAACGGCTTGCAAATTGCCGAATCGCGCAAGCAGCTCGTGCGCTAAGGGGTTGGTATTGGCGCGCGGAATGGCTTGATAGAGCGCAATTTCCAGTAGCTCGCAATCGGTAAGGACGGCGGAATCGGCAATCAGCTTGCGCATCATGCGGGCACGATGGCCTTCGTGTATCTCTTTGGAGATTACCTCTCCCCTTTTCTCGGTTTTTACTTGGTCTTTATCCATTGTTCTAATTCGTCCGTTAATTCTTGCATGCAACAAGATTTTTGAAGGGTACGCTGCAAAAAGGTTTCGTCCGACTCCGTTTTTACCGCCCGTTTTAAGCGGGAAACAAAGCGGTCGGCATCCTCCCCTATCAGTAAATCGGCGTTTTCCGTACCGCTTGCGGATAAGCGGAACAAGGTGGGGCATTCGTCGTCAAATTCCACGTACGTATTGCAAAAATCAGTCAATTCCTCCTGTAAAAGCAGGTCTATTTGGCTATCGCTTTGCTTGGCGGTGGCAATTACGGTAAAGCTGCCGCCGCTTTTTGTATTTCTAGCCGCGCCGAATAATTTTTTAACGGCGTGAATTGCCGCACCGTCGGCCTTGGCATCGCCCCCAAGATAAGAGCGATACGCACGCACAATGCGGCTTACGGAGTGAACCATTAAAGTTACGTCCTCGCCGCTTTCTACCAAGCGCTTACAATGTGCAAACGCCGTTTCCGTTAGGCGAACGTGCTCCTCGTCGGTATGGGTATAATCGGAATGGAACAGCGTGCAGTCAAGCGTTTCCGCCAAGGCGGAAACCTCCTCGGGCGGCTGATCGACAAGGTATACGATAAGATGTCCACCACCTCTTTGCAGGCTTTTTGCCATACGCTTAAAGGCGGAAAGAAGGGGGCGCGTTTTTTTGGAATACAGCACCGCGCGAGAGCCCTTTCCTATCGGACAAACGAGGTCGGCAAGGGAAAGCCACTCTTCTCCCTGCGCAATTGCTTTGCTATCGGCAAGGGACATAACGCAGGTGGGGTAAACGGAGGTTAAAGCGGCAAACTCTCTTCTTTCTAAAAGCTCCTCCTCTCTCCTGCCGTTTACGGCGATAATTTTACCCAAAACGAAATCGCCTTCCTTCGAGCAAATTACGGTGGAGCGCACAAAGTCGCCCTCTCTTAAATCGTACTTTTGTACCACGCTTGCAGGAACTAAAAGGGTGGGGAGCTCTCCTAAGAGGGAACGGGTAAGCACGTAGCCCGAACCGTCGCGCTCTAAAAAGCCCTCGTAATCGCCCTCTATTTCAATGCCGCCGTCGTGCGCGGTTGCCAAAACGTGGGTACGCATATGCTCTACCGCCGCATCGGATAGCGGATTATCTTTGAAATAAACCTCTCTTTTACCGGGATCCAGCTTTTCCTTACGCTTTCTGCCACGGTTGGTAAAATGGGGCGCAACCTCTCCGTATTCCACGGCGAGAATGCTATCCTTTAACACTTCCACGCGCAAAGAGGTGGACGATTTAACCCCCACCGCCTGTCCGATTTTGCGTAAGGAATGAATATCTAGCGTATCGAGATAGGCTCTGCGCTCTTCTTTGGGAATTCTTTTTTCCATAATTTATTTCCTCCTGGTAAGAACGACGATTTGCGCCTCTGCCGCTCCTGATTGCAACTCTTCTTCCTCTATTTGATATTTCCCCTCGTATAGGCTAACCTTCTCCTTGGGGAATAACGATAAAAATTCTTCTACGGGGTGAATATCGATGGTCGAGTCCTCATCGTAATAATGCATGGGGATTACGATTTTGGGTTTTACCGCATCCACGTACGCTTTAGCACCTGCCGCGTTTATCGTATACACGCCGCCAACGGGGATAAGCAAAACGTCCACCCCGTGCAAAAACTGCAAAATTTCGGGGGTGGGGAGCTCGCCGATATCTCCCATATGGCAAAGGGTAACGCCGCCAAGGCGCAGCTTAAAAAGCGTGTTTGCGCCGCGAATAGCGCCGCCCTTATCGTCGTGCCAGGTAGAAAACCCTTCTACCACGCCGCCAAGATAAGAATACGCCTCGGTAAACACCTCTTCTACCCCTTGCACCGCCATTGCGTTACAATGGTCGTAGTGCCCGTGGCTTACGGTAACGAATTGCGCCTTTACTTTGGGCATTTCGTAGCCGATTTCATCAAACGGGTCGGTTACGAACCGCCCTTCTTCGCTGCGTAATAAAAACGCCGAATGTCCTAAATATTCAATGCTTAACATAACGATCTCCTACGTGTTAAAAGGAATTTTCTTATGCGAAAGGTTCTGCTTTGGGGTGCTCCGCGGCGGAAGTGTTTTAACAAAGATTCGCGGCGGTAGGGGTTTTCCGCGCAAGGCGGAAGGAGCTTACCTAACACAGCTCCGTTGCGGAAGGGGCTTGCATTCTTGCGCGCAGGGTTACGGAAAAAATTTGATTCTCCACCCCGTCCGAAAGGGTATAGGAAAGGCGCAAAAATACTAAGTCCTGCCCCGTTTTTACGGCTAAACGCGTGGTGAATACGGTTACGGGAATCGCTCCCATCGCCGTTTGCAATTCCACCGCTGTTTTTTCGCCTTGCGTAAAGGAAATACAGGTGGAAAACTCCCCCGTTTTGCGCATTTCCACACGGTCGGGCCATACGGTAAATTGCGTTTTGGTGGGTGCAAAGCCCTGCATTTCGCCAAAGCGCACGATGGTTGCCTCTCCTTGGCGCGACAAAGTGCCGCTAACGCAGTTTGTTTGCCCGTTAACCGTTAAATGCACGGCGGCGGGATATTCTATTAATTGCTCGTTTGATTGTTTCATAGTCTTATTTTATCATACGCCCGTATATTTGTAAAGAATTCCCCCAACAATTTTGAATTATTTTGAAGTTTTTTGGCAAATATCCTCGGTTTTTGTCGAATTTTGTTTTGCAAATTTAAAAATTTCACACACAGCCAGTAGAGATAACGGTTAAAAAGCCTCCCTTAAATAGGGAGGCTTTGCAATTTTATTTTACGTTTTTCGGTTAAGAAGGTGTAACGGTTGCCAAAATTGCCGCGGCAACCTTTAATCCGTCTACCGCCGCGCTGGTAATGCCGCCTGCGTAGCCTGCGCCTTCCCCTGCCGGGTATAAGCCTTTCACAGAGGGCGATTGCATATTTTCGCCGCGCAAGATGCGGACGGGAGAGGACGTTCTCGTTTCCACCGCAGTTAAAAGGGCATCGGGATGGGTAAAGCCGTTTAGCCTGCGATTCATATCCACCGCCGCCGTGCGGAGAACGTTTGCAAGGTCTTCCCCCAAAACGTCGTCCATCGACGAAAAGGTATAGCCAAGGGGGTAGGTGGGGGCAATTTCGCCCAGCCTTTTGGTTTTTTTGTGGGCAAGAAAATCCTCCATACGGGCAAGGGGGGCACTATAATTTCCACCGCCCAGCATAAAGGCACGCTCTTCTAACGCGCGTTGATAATTAAGCCCTGCAAACACGCCCGTTCCGTAATCGCGCGCGTCTACCTGCGCAACGAGTGCCGCGTTGGCGTTAACGCCGCTGCGTGCGTAATTGCTCATACCGTTTACCACTAAACGGTTCTTTTCGGAGGCGGCGGCAACCACTTCCCCGCCCGGGCACATACAAAAAGAGTACACGCCCTTATCCCCAACGTGAGCAGTTAACTTATAATCGGCTGGCGGAAGGGTTTTTGCTGCCGAGCCGTACTGCGCGCGGCCGATTTCCCGTTGTAAATGCTCTACCCGAACGCCCACCGCAAAGGGCTTTTGCTCCATTGCGCAGCCTTTGTCGAAAACCTTGCGGAAGGTATCTCTTGCGCTATGGCCGATAGCAAGAACAAGCGCGGAAACCTCGTAAGTGCTTCCGCCTGCGGTAACTGCCGTAACCGCTCCGTTTTTTAGGGTAAAATCGGTAACGGCCGTGCGGAAAAACACCTTTCCGCCCAAACGTAAAATCTCCTGCCTCATAGCCTTTACAACGGCGGGCAGTTTATCGCTGCCGATATGCGGCTTGTTTTCCCATAAAATTTCTTCGGGCGCGCCGAAGGATACGAAGGTGGCAAGCACCTCTTCTATTAAGAGGCTTTTGGTTTGCGTATTGAGCTTACCGTCCGAAAACGTGCCTGCGCCGCCCTCGCCAAACTGCACGTTGCTTTCTTCGTCTAATATGCGCGTGCTAACGAACCCTTGCACGGCTTTTTGGCGCGCGTCTACGTCGTCGCCCCGTTCAAACAGCAATACGGGTACGCCGCTTTTTGCCAGCTTTAACGCGCAAAACAATCCGCACGGTCCTGCGCCCACCACGGCAACGGGCGCGCCTTGCCACCTTACGGTGGGAACGGTAAGGTCGTAGCGCGGCGGCACGACTTCTCCCTTGCGGTATACCTCCACCGTGAGAACGAAGGTTACTTGCGGCTTTTTGCGCGCGTCTATCGACTTTTTTAAGATGCGGATTTCTCCTATTTTATCGGGCGAAAGGCGTAATTTTTTTGCCACCGCCCCTTTTACGTCCTGCCCGGGGAGGCAGACGAGGTTGGTAATTTTTTCCATACGGTATTCCTTTTTTCTGGTGTTATGATAGCCCTTAAACGCCTAAACTTTTTAGCACTTCTTCCGCCGCTACCGTTGCCGAGGCAAACGCCCATTGCAGGTTATAGCCGCCGCAGTCGCCGTCTACGTCTAGCGCCTCGCCGCAAAGATACAGCCCCTTTTGCAGCTTGCTTTCCAAATTAAGCGTTACCTCGCTTGCCGGAACGCCACCCTTGGTTACCTGTGCACCGCCAAAGCCTGCCGTACCCGTAACGGTGAGGGGGAAGTTTTTAATCAGCTCGGCGCACTTTTTCGCCACCGCAGGGGTTGCGGGTGCGTTTTCCGCCACCTTTAAGGCGCGCAAAATATTTTTTGCAAGCTGTTTATGTACGACGGAAACAAGCAGTTCCAGCGCGGTAAAAGTTTGTGCGCTTGCCTTTTCCGTAAGAAGGGCAATTAACGCATCTTTCTCAATATCGGGTAAAAATTCTATGGTGCAAGACAAAGGGAATGCTTGCGGAATGCGTGCGGAAAGGCGAAAAGCACTATCTCCGCTTACGCCGTTATCGGTAAAAAGCACGTCGCCGCGCTCTACTAATTGCGTTTTTCCGCAACGGTAAGACAAAGCGGCCTCCATTCGCACGCCCTTTAAGTTTTTGAGGTAAGCGGTATCCGCCTTTAAGGCAACGAGAGAGGGAGAAAGCGGCGTTACGCTATGCCCAATCGCGCGCACGAGGGCAAACGCAGAGCCGTCCGTACCAAAGCCGTTCCCCGCCTTGCCGCCTGCAGCGAAAACAACCTTTTCGGCAAAAAAGTCGCCAGCCTTGGTGTGTACGGCAAAGCCCTTGCCGCTCGGCTTTACGGCGGTAACCTCGGCGTTTACGATTTCTTCCACCCCGCTATTTAGGTAGGCGCGGCGGATGAGTTCTAGCGCGGAGGATGCCTGCCGAGAGAGGGGGTAAATTCTGCCTCGCTCGTCAAAGGAGGACAAAACGCCCAACGCTTGCAGGTGCGCCAGGTTTTTTTGCTGGGGCGCTTGGGAAAATACCGCAGAAAGCAAAGTTTCTTCTCCGCGGTAGTGCGAAAGAGAAAAATCACGATTGCCGATATTGCCCTGCCCGTTGCCCGTGGCAAGCAGCTTTTTGCCCACGCGGTCGTTGCGCTCTACAACGGCAACGCCTCCGCCAAGCGTTTTTCCTAGCAAGGTTGCGGCAAACATTCCGCTTGCGCCGCCCCCTATGATAATAACTCGATATTGTTTCATACTACGCCTCCTGCGGCTTGCGCCGCTATGCGTTTTTGATAATTTTTTGTAAAAAGAAGGGTTTGAATCCTTTTCTTTCTCTATTTTACCACAGTTTTTATAATTACGCACCTAATTTTCGGAAATTAATCCTTGACAAGCGTTATTTTTTACCTTAAAATAGAAGAAAAGTTTGGCTTTTTCTATTTCCTCCCGAAAATAAAAAAAGTGCAGGCTATGCCCTATCTTCCCCTAAACGTAAAAAAGTACGGCTTACGCCCGATCTTCACCCGCTACGAAAATCACCGAAAAAGGAGCTACCTTATGGCAATACTTTCCGCACTTACCGTATATTTAAAAGAAAATACCGCAATGCTTATCGTCATTGCCGCGGCCGTTGCGTTTAGCGCGCTATTGTTTTGGGCAGTTTCCGTTTTGCCGCTAAAAAAATGGGCGCTTGCCTTGGGCGTTAAGCTGCATCTCGTAGACCCCAAAAAGCAAGAAACCGAAAACCCCTCCTTTTCGCAAAAAGAGGACCGTTCTTCCTCGAAAGAAAGCGAAAAGGGCGACGAATAATTTGACCGAAAAGGAAAAATCGACGCGTAATTCGCCAAGAAGCCGAAATAATT
>JAFOHH010000101.1 GCA_017421905.1 Clostridia bacterium | reverse complement strand
ATACCCCGGGACACGCGGACTTCGGTGGCGAGGTAGAACGCATTTTATCTATGGTAGACGGCGTTTTGCTTTTGGTAGACGCGGTAGAAGGCTGTATGCCCCAAACGCGCTACGTTTTGAAAAAGGCGCTAAACCTTAATAAAAAGGCCGTTGTCGTTGTAAATAAAGTAGATAAAGGCTGCGATAAGGAAAAAATTAACGACCAAATTTTAGAGCTGTTTTTCGACCTTGGTGCAAGCGACGAGCAAATTGACTTTAAAACGGTTTACGCCAGCGCAAAACAGGGCTGGGCTAGCTACGATTTAAATCCCGGAACGGACATGAGCCCCATTTTCGATACGATTATTCGAGAAATTCCTGCCCCGACGGGTGAAATTGACGCACCCTTACAAGCCATTATTTGCAATATTGAATACGATGATTACGTTGGCAGAATTGGCATTGGTAAGGTAGTACGCGGTAAAATTTATGAAAATCAGCCCGTAGTTCTTTGCCACGAAGGCGTTTCTTACCCCGTAAGCCGCATCAATAAGCTGTATCAGTTTGAAGGCTTAAAGCGCGAGGAATGCACGGAATGTGCGATGGGCGACATCGTTGCAATTAGCGGCATTGATAACATTAACATCGGCGAAACCATTTGCGCGCACGACGCAATTGATCCCCTGCCCTTTGTTAAAATTGACGAGCCTACCGTTTCCATGCTATTTATGGTAAACGATAGCCCCTTTGCAGGAAAGGAAGGAAAATTCGTAACCAGCCGTCATTTGCGCGCACGCCTGTTTAAGGAAATTGAAACCAACGTTTCGATGAAAGTAGAAGAAACCGACCGTGCCGAATGCTTTAAGGTTTACGGCAGAGGGGAATTGCACCTTTCCATTTTAATTGAAAATATGCGCAGAGAAGGGTTTGAGTTCCAAGTTTCCCGCCCCAAGGTTATTTTAAAGGAGCTGGAAGGACAAACCTACGAGCCTATTGAGTCGCTGACGATTGACGTGCCCGACGAATACGTTGGTGCAGTAATGAACAAGCTGGGCGGCAGAAAGGGCGATTTAATTACCATGGAATCGGATGGACGCGGCGGTACGAGGTTGGATTTTGACATCCCCGCAAGATGCCTGTTCGGTTACCGCAGTGAAATGCTGACCGACACCAAGGGCTTTGGCGTAATGAGCCACGTATTTAAGGCATACGAGCCTTATAAGGGAGATATCCCCACGAGAACGCGCGGTTCGGTAGTCGTTTTTGAAGACGGAAAAACCACCACCTACGGCTTATATAACGCACAGGAACGCTCTACCCTGTTTATCGGCGCAGGACTTGAAGTGTATGCGGGACAAATTGTGGGAGAAAACTCCAGAGAGGACGATCTTGTAGTAAACGTTTGCAAGGAAAAGCACTTGACGAACACGAGAAGCTCCGCCTCCGACGACGCATTAAAGTTGATTACCCCCAGCACTCTTTCCTTAGAGCAATGCTTGGAATTTATTTCCGACGACGAGCTAGTGGAGGTAACCCCCAAGAGTATCCGTTTAAGAAAACGCATTTTGAGTAAGGAAATGCGCATGAAGCTTGCCGCAAAGGCAAAAGGCTAAACAACGTTGACAAATAAAAAAGCCCCGTAAAAACGGGGCTTTATTTTTTACCATAAATTGTTGGTTTAAGCAAATGGGGCTTACTTTAAATCGTCGGGAGGGAGCTCTCGCGTGGTAGCTGCCGCCTCTTTCTTTTTAAGCTCCTCTTTGGTTTGCTTTTCGATTTGCTTATCTTCTATTTTCTTTTGCTTTGCCATGCGTTTGGTTTGCTTTTTCTCCTGCTTTTTCGCTGCTTTTTCTTCCTTTTTCGTACGGAGAGCGGGCAGGTCGAGCCCTTCGTTTAACACGGTGGGATCGCTTAAAATCTTTTTGAAAATACGCAGGCTCTTTGCGAAATAAAAACCGTCGCAAATGCGTTCGTCCATCGTGATACCGAGGTTCATACGCTTGCCGATTTCTAATCTTTCGTTATCTACTACGACGGGCATCATTTTTTCTTTTCCCATAGACATAAATACGCTGCAAGTACCAAAATCGTAAATATGGTGGAAAATAGCATCGTTTTTAATGGATTTTAAGTTGGTGAAATATAAACCCGTATGGAAGGGACTAAACTCGATTAAGCTTGCAGGGAGCATGCCCCAACGATCTAACACGCGGAACATGCCGACGGCAAATTTATAAAGAAAACCGGGCATTGCACCCAAAATGCGTACTGCCTTTTCCGCACCGTTTGCATCGGGCGTTTTTAAGTTTTCCGCAACGGCTTTATCGATAATGTCTTTTACCTCGTAAATGCTTTCGTTGCCCTTAAAGTGCAATTTAACAACGCCCTCTTCCCCTTCGTCCGTAAGGGATTTTTTAACGGTGATGGAAATGGTAATATCCTTGCGTTGATATAATCTACTGTTTATAACGAAACGGTTTACCATGGGACGGAGCGCATAGATGCGAACGAGCGCAGCCATAACAACGTGCATATAGGTAAAATGAATACCCTTTTCTTTTGCCTCACGCTTAATATAAGCGTCCATTTCGGTTACGTCGATCGTTTCCTGCATCATATTGAGTGCATCGTAACGGTGGGGCATAAAATAAGGGATTGCTTTTCCGATAGGGTCTAATCCGCGGACCAAAGTGCCGTCTTTTCTTTTTCCGAACATAATAACTCCTTTTTATATCATAGGTAGCGTATCATATTTAAACGGAAAAAAGCAAGCATTTTGTATCAAAAAGTATAAATTTGTGTAATTTTTTCTTTACAAACAGCAAAAAACCCGTAAAAAGTGGTTTACAATCGCCATTTTTTACGGGTTTTAGTCGTTTTTTCGTTGACAAGCCTTACATTTGGGAAAGCACGTTTTTATAAGAGGAAAGCTCCTTTAACGATCCCTCGTAATCGTGCTCTAAATAGTTGCCGCATTGTTTTTTTTCAATTCCCGGCACGGCGGAAAGCGCAAGACAGCCCTCTACGCAGCGTTTGGTAAGGGAAAGGGCTTCTTCCTTAGCGATGCCGTAAAGGAGCAAGTAAAAGCCCGTACGGCAGCCCATAGGGCCAAAGTATACTACCTTATCTTTTAGTTCGCTATTGCGCACCACGGTTGCAAACATATGCTCGATAGAGTGCAAAACGGGCGTGGGGATATAATCGCCGCCGTTGGGGGTTTTGAAGCGCAGATCGTAGGTATATACGCCGTTTGCTTCGCCCAAATAATAAAAACCGGGGCTCATAACGTCGTGATCAATTTTAAAGGATGCAATATCTTCCATAACGATTTCCTATTATTTTGAGAACATAATTTTTTCGCTTGCGAACATTTTTGCCACTAAAATTACGAGGAGTGCCGCGTAAACGAAATTAGAGCAAATGGTAATAACGATATACACGGGATTAGGGGTAAAGGCAAAAACTGAGCCGAAGCATTGCACGCTGTTATATAGCGGAATGAGGGCGAGCGCAAGCGTTTGCGGTAAGGTAACGAACATCGGTAACATAGAAATTACCAAAACGAGAATCATAAGGGGGGCTGAATAAGAGGTTGCCTCTTTTACGCTTTTTGCAAAGGTGGAAATAGCGGCAATAATGCCCGTTATGACTAAAACGGTAGATAAAAGCACGGCAAAAATCAGCAAATAATCGGTTGGGCCGTATACGTTCATATCGATACCGCTTTCCCCCATCAATTTGGGGAAGGATAAAATAAGACCGAGAAAGCTGGAAAGAGCGGATAAGCAGGCGATTGCCGAAAGGCTTAAAACCTTGCCGAGAGCAAGCGTTCCGCGCTTTATGGGCGTAACGAGCAAGGTTGCAATCGTACCGCGCTCCTTTTCCCCCGAAATGGATTCGGGCGCGACCGCCATACATCCCGAAAAGAGCAGCGCCATGAGCACCATGGGAATAACGGTAGACATAATCATACCCGTTACGTCCTTTTCGGTAGCAAGGTCGTAAATTTCTTCCCCGCCGTTTACCGTTACCAGGTTGATAATACTATCCTCAAACGCCGTAATTGCGGCGAGGGCTACGGTATACGCCGTGGAGGAATCTACCTCCGCAGAGTTGTAGTATAGCGATACGTTTTGCGTTTTTACGGTGGCTAAATCTTTGATAAAATCCTTGGGGAACGCCATATACAAATCGGCCTTGCCCTGTTTAATTTCTTCAAAGGCGGTTTCACGATTGGCCGTTTGAATTTCCCAACCGAACGACTCGAATACGGGAGCAAGCGGTTCGGGCAGGTTTTCGGCATAAACGACGGGCGGCTCTCCGCTACCTTGCATTTGAGAACCGATACCCGACCCCATAAAGGAATAAACGAAATAAATGAGAACGCCCGGCAAAAGCACGGTTGCAAGCATGCGTTTATCCTTGAAAAAGCGGGCAAATTCCTTTTTTATAACGGCGAGAAGTTGTTTCATAATTCTACTCCCTCCGTTTCGTAATATAAATTAAAAAAGGCCGTTTCCATATCGCAGTTAGCGGTAAGAGCGGAAACCTCGTCTTCGGCAATTAAATTACCGTTTATAATAATGCCTACGCGGTCGCACAGCTTTTCTACGAGAGAAAAAATGTGGGTGGAAAGCAAAATGGTTTTCCCCTCCGCTTTCAACTCTTGTAAAAATTCGGTAACGACGCGCGCGGTAAGCACGTCCAGTCCGTTTGTGGGCTCGTCGAAAATAATAAATTCCGGGTCGTGAATAATGGAAATAATGAGGCTGACCTTTTGCTTCATGCCCGTGGAAAGGTTACCGATTTTCACCTCGCGGAAAGCGTCGATGCCAAATTTAGAAAACAGCTCGTTTTTGCGCTTTTGGGCCTTTTCGGGAGGAATACAATGCAGTTGGGCAAAAAAATCAAACAAATAGTCGGGCGTGAAAAAATCTTCTAACTTTAGCTCTCCGGTTAAAAACCCGATTCTCTCCCGCACCGTTTCGGGCTGCGAAACGAGATCGATTCCTCCGATGGAGGCCGTACCACTATCGGGAGAAATAAGGGTGGAAAGCATGCGGAGCGTGGTGGTTTTCCCTGCTCCGTTTGGGCCGAGCAAGCCGTAAATTTCGCCTCGGTTAACGGTAAAGGACAAATTGTTTACCGCAACCTTAACGGGCAAATTGGTTTTTTCTATTTTTTGTTGCTTTTTGCTAAGCACAAAGGTTTTGCGCAGGTTTTGCGTAACGAGGTAGGGTTGCATAAAAACTCCTTATTGGAAATAGCGGAATCCTTGGCCGATAATTTTATCGATTTCCGTTACGATAATAAAGGCAGAAGGATGATTTTTCTTTAAAAATTCGGAAAGCTTAACCGTTTGCTTTTGTGTGAGAACGGTTTGCAGCATTTTTTTATCTGCGCCGCTGTAGCTTCCTTTTGCATCGTATACGGTTGCGCCGCGCGGAATATCGTTGTGAATGAAGTGAACGATATCTTCTGCTTCTTCGGGCGAAGCGATGATCATTACGTTTTTGCAAAGGTTAATTTTGCGGATAGCGTAATCGATAGTAAAGCTTTGCAGGAACATACCGATAAAGGCGTAAACGCCCGTCATCCAGCCGAATACAAAGAAGGTACAAAGCGAAATTAAAATATCGACGATAATGAGAGAAACGCCGATGTTGCGGTTAAACTTCTTTTTAATAATAAGCGCAACAACGTCCGTTCCGCCCGAGGTTGCCCCGATATTGAAAATAATTCCGCCCGAAATACCGTAAATGGTTGCAGCAAGAACAAGGTCGATAATGGGCACGTCGTGCGTCATAAAATCGAACGCGCCGTTATTGCCGAGAACTTCTAAAATATAAATTGCCGCGGACATATATAAGCAGGCGTAAACCGTGCGGATACCTACGTCCTTACCCAACGTGAAAAACGCTATAACGAGCATAGCGATGTTTAAAAAGGCATTCCATACCGATTGGGTTAAAAAGGTGTTTGCCGTCCATTTTGCTAAAATAATAGACATACCCGAAACGCCGCCGATGGTAAAATTATTGGGATATTTAAAGAAATAAATGCCGCATGCCATGGCGGTAAGCGCCAAGGTAAATAAAACCCAAAAGCGAAGGGTATTATGTTTTTTCAAAAAATTCATTGGTGTCACCTCACTTACCTATTGTAACACTTTCTATAAAAAAAGAATAGCGTTTTGCAAGAAATTTTTATAAATTTTGTAGCTTTGCAAGAAAATTTTGCGGTAAAACACGTAGGGTGAGCTGTACCGCAACACCGATAAGTGCGCCTGAAACAAGTCCGATAAAAACGCCGTATGCAGCAAAGGAAAAAAGCTGGGGCGAGCCGAGGAGAAGGGCTGCCGTGGCTATGCGGAATAAATTACCCAAAACCGCACCGCTTGCACCAATTGCCGCAAGGGAAAAGGGCGTTTTTAAAGAAAAGAAAAGCGCCATAATGAAGTAAGAGGAATACGCGCCGGCAATGCCGACGAGAAGAGAAGCCGTTCTGCCCGTAACGAGTGCACCTAAAAATAGCCTTGCCGTAAGCACGAGAAAGCCCTCTTTTTTGCCGTAAAGAGCCATTGCAAAGAGCACGAAATAGTTAGAAAGCCCGATGCGAATATACGGCACGGCGGGAATAAGAGGCGGAAAAAGGTTTTCTACCATAAAAGCAAGCATAGCAGCCGCCGTAAGCAGCCCTAAAAAGGCGGCTTTTTTTGCAGAAAGAGCGTTTTTCATCCGTCTACCCCCTCTCGCGTTCCGCGAACGACGATTTTAACACCGTGAGGCAAGCAGGCAATTACGCTACCTTTTAAGCTCGTTTTTCCTGCATGTACGCAGCTTTTATCGGGACAATCGGCATACTTCATATAAACTTTTCCATCTTTTACCGCAACTACGTTTTGCCCCGTACGAGTGGGAACGACGTATTCGCCGTCCTTTTCCAATGAAAGGGTGCAAACAAGCTCTCCACCGACGTATACGTCTGCTACCTCGCCGCCCGTTTTGGGCAGAAAGAATACCGCCGCTAACGCAAGAAGGGCGATAAAAAGCAGAAAAAGTCCGTCTGCCACGGTAAAAAGTTTTTTGGTTTTCCAGTCCGTCATTTGTTTTTTCCTTTATAAAAGGCAATACCTGCCGCAGCGGCGACAAGAGCGATAACACCAAGAACGATATACGTTTTTGCGTTGGATTTTTTAGCAATATACGGGATTATGGTTTCGGGGAGGGTTTCCCCTTTTTTATAAGGCGTGCGATAGGAAGGAGAAATGCGATTGCCTTCTTCTACTACAATATCGCCAAAAAGATAATATTCGTAGTTTTCACAAATTAAAAGTGCGGATGCGCCAAGGGCGGCGACTAGATTTTTTCCTTCGGCAAGCGGAAGGGTGCAAAGAGCGGTTGAAAGCGCATCGGAAAGCGCACCAGAAGAAGCTACCGCGGTGGCACTCATTACGCCGCAGGCGGCGGGTTTGCCCGTTTTGGCGTTTAAAACGTGGCTGTACCGCTGATTTTGGTAAATGTAGTAACGTTCGTAATCGCCACTGGTCGAGAGAAAGGCGTTTTGTGCGGAAAGCACGAGAGGCACGTTGTGAGAAGCACGGGGATCGGTTACCGCCATTTTATAGGGGCGGAAGGAGGAGCCGTCGTACTTTTGCCCCAAAAGCATGGAGCTACTCATAATAGTAAGCAAAGCGTTGGCGTTTTTAGGAAAGCTTGCGGAAAGCTCGTCTAGCAAAAAGCCTTTGGCGATGCCGCCGAAATCGAACTGCATCTCCGTTTGCGGCTTGGTAACGGTGCAAGTGGCTACGTCAATTTCCACCAAAGAAAAATTGGTAAAAGCAAGCAAGGCTTGGATTTGTTCCGCACTTGGCTCGGGGCGCGGTGTGCGATAATTTGTGGCATTATCCGAAGAAAACCCCCAAAGCTTTGTTAATGGGTACAAAGTGGGGTTAAATGCACCGCTCGTTACCTCGTAAGCGTTTTTTGCGGCAAGAAAAAGGCGCAAAGTAAAAGGATCTACCACCGTTTTTTCCCCTGCGGGGGCGGCGTTAATGCGCGCAACGTCGCTTTGCGGATTTTGCGGATCGAAAAGCTGCTCTGCGCGAAGTAAAAGAGAGCGAATTTTCTCCGATTGGTCGGAAAAAAGCGGGTCGTTATACGCCGTTCCGTTTTCGTTGGTAAAGTTTTGCGCCGAAAAAGTGTATTCGAGATATTCCGCATGCGCGGCGTGCGGAAAAATGGTAGGCGCGGCGAGCAAAACGGCAAAAGCAAGCACAAAAACGATGGAAAATCAGTCCGCACCACAACAAATAAGTCCTTACCGGAGGCCTTCAGTCGATCAATATAAGGCCGTATTCCGTCACTTCCTATGTAGGAAACCAGGATCAGTCCGTCAAAGAGATAATCTTCTGTCAGAAGCGTTTCCGCCGCCAGTGCCGCTGCGTGCGTGGAAAGCATCTCCGGTCCATCCATAAAGATATAATATCCCTTATTTTTGGCAGACTGTATCACTCTGCGCAAGGCCTCCATGCCGCCCGCACCCAGCAGAGCAAAATAATCGAAACCGAGGCGGACCGCAGGTACTGACGGCCTCAACGCCTCCAGAAGTTCTTCACAAAATCTCTCGTAGGCCGGAAGGAAACTTCCTTCACTTTCCAGAAGATAGGTTGGAAGCAGCTCCGGAGAAACTGAAAGATCAATGACGGTAGGATTCTTTGTTTTACGGATCCTGTCCTGAAGTTTATCGATTGACATACGCTTCACCCCCATTTTTTCTTATTATACCATATTCTGGCGAGTATTCAATGGTAGAAACTTACCTGTTGTGATTTTTGCAGAAACGGGAATACTGCTGTTGAAAGGAGGCGAAAGTATGCGTCTGAAAAGCCTGGCAATAACCATGGGCCTCGGAGCGGCAGCCGGTGCTGTCGCCATTATGATGATGCCTAAAAGCAACCCCACCCGCCGACTTGCCGCAAAAGCCGCCGCAAAAGTAGAGGACGCGGCCAGCAAAGTCACGGACAAGCTCACAAACAGGATGGAAATGTAAAAAAGCGCCTGCTTCCCGTAGGAAGCAGGCCTCTGCTTATTGTGCTGTAACAGAAATATTCCCTTCCTCAGCCGTAATATGAATGCTGCTGATAGGGGCCTCAAAGGAGGCGATGATCTTCTCGGAAATCGGATCTTCCAATTCTTTCTGAATGGTCCTCCGAAGATTCCGGGCACCGTAGGTAACGGAGT
>JAFOHH010000100.1 GCA_017421905.1 Clostridia bacterium | reverse complement strand
GCATACGATAACGGAGACCTATTAAGTTTGGCTAAAAGAAAATATCTTTATGTCGAAGAAGGTAAAAAAACAAATTATCTTTATTGTACATATACATCATCATCTACGTATGATGAAGAGGGTGCACCCGTTATGGTTACATTAACAACAAACCAAAGATATACACCAACTAAAGCCACTTGTTCGTTTATAAGAAAAGATAGTGAAGGAGCAACATACGAACATAGTGTTACAATGAAGATAGACAGAGATGAAAATGATAATGACATTGAAATTTTTGACTATGTTCTTGCAAGAGTTCCGGAGGTGATAGGTGTTAAAGATTATCGCATAAAAAATATAAAAGGTAACAAAAGTATAGAAGATATCTTGTTATCGGGTCATTCAAGATTTGAACAAGATAGAACTTATTATAGCAATAGAACTTATTATGCTTATGGTGTTATAAATGGTGAAAATGACACTAAGTTATATAAAATATACCCAATGGTGACCAAAATTAATGAAATTAAAGAACGCAAACGGATTTGTAAACGAGCTGGAGCATAAAGCGGGCGTTCTTTCTATGGCGCGTGCAGAGCATCCCGACTCCGCCTCCTCGCAGTTTTTTATTTGCGTAGAACGCTACGCCTATGGCGACGGCAACTACGCGGCGTTTGGCGAGCTGGTAAACCAAAAGAGCTTGGACGTAGCCGTTTCCATTTCCCGCGTGCTAACGGGCGCAAAATATATGTTTGAAAGGGACGTGCCGATAGAGGACGTTATTATTAAAAGCATTCGCAGAAAATAATTAAAAAACCGCAATAGTCAACAAAACGGGGGTCGGCAAATTTGCCGACCCCCTTCTTTATTACAAGGAATTTTCAAGCTGATTATAAGGAATATTTTTTAATCGAAAGGTCGGTAATTTTCGCATCGCCTTCCTTTACGAAAATGCCTATTTCTCCGCCTGTAAAGCCGTAGCAGCGGGTGGTAAGCGCAACGCCGTTGCAGTAAATGCAAATAACGTTGTCTTTCGATAAAACGGTTAGCTCGTAGCTATCGCTATCGGCAAGGGGGCGCTGTTCGTCAAACTTTTGGTCCCAGAAGAATTTGCCGAAATGGTCGAAAAACAGCACGCCGCGGCGGCGATCAATTTCTACCGAGCACCACTTTTCAAACCCGTCCAAATCGGCGCGGAGAAGTACCCCTGCCGCCCCGTTTTCGCTAACGGTAACGGTGCAACGGAGCAGGTAATCGTCGCTTTCGCTTTGGGCAACCTTTGCACAAAGATATCCGTCCGAAGAAAGGCTGTAACCGCCTTCAATCGCCGCGCCTACGCCTCTGCCAAAGGCGGGTGAAAGGGTCTTGGAAATTTCTTCGTTAAAGCAATCGGTTACGGTAGAAACGGGTGCAAAGGCAAGCGTGCCGTCCGCCCTAGCGGTAACCTCGTGCACGGTAAGCGCGCCGCCCCAAAGATAGTTGCCCGTATCCTTATCGTCTTCTCTCCTTGCCGTCCAACCAACAAGGTAGCGTTTTTTGCCGTCCGTAACCGTTTTTGCCGCGTAAAAGCTGCGGTTATCCACAAGGTCGTCCTTGGGCGTTACAAAGGGGCCGTAGGGCGTATCGGAAATGCGGTAGCGCGTTTCCCACCAACGGGTAAAGGTGGAAAAAATTAAATACCACTTGCCGTTTAATTCAAACAGATCGGCGCATTCGTGCGCGTCGTAAACGCTGGGCGCGTAAAGGGGGTCTTCTATCGTCCAGTCGATTAGGTTTTTAGAGGTTGCAAGCGCGGTAAGTCCCCAACGTTTGCTGTGGGTGTGTTTTTCCGCGCCGGTAATTAGCATGCGGAACTCGTCCCGCTCCTCATCGCGGTACACAAAAGCGTCGCGCCAGCCCCTTCTCATAAAGCGCGTTTCGTCGGGCGCAATAAATACGTCGGTTTGCTTTTCCCAAGTGTAAAGATCGGT
>JAFOHH010000099.1 GCA_017421905.1 Clostridia bacterium | reverse complement strand
GAAAGGAATATTTTTTGCGGCAAGGCTGTTTGCATCTACCACGGTTGCCGCTATTCGCCCCCACGAAGGAGGAGAAATAGCAATGCCCCGAAAAAGAAGTACACATTGCGCCCTGCACGAAAACTTCCGTTTCGATAATTTTAGAAATTGCGGCAATTTGCGCAATCGGCAATTCTCTTGCCAAAACCACGCGTGAATAGCCTGCCTCTTTTGCCATTTTTGCATAAAAGGTGTTGCATACGCCCGCTTGGGTTGAAAGGTGCATGGTAAGGGCAGGATATTTTTCCTTTAAGGCTTTTCCAAAAAAGAAATCTTGCACGATAAAGGCATCTACGCCGAGATTGTGCGCCTGCACGATTTTCTCTTCCGCCTTAATAAGCTCCTCGTCTTTTAACAAGGTGTTGACGGTAACGTAGACCTTTACGTTAAATAAGCGCGCATAATTTACGGCTTCGGCAAGTTCTTCCAAACTAAAATTTACCGCATTGGCTCGGGCAGAAAAATCTTTAAGCCCCAAATAAACCGCATCCGCGCCGGCGTTTAACGCCGCATAAAAATTGTTTAAGCCGCCCGCAGGCGATAATACTTCTATCATACCTTTTATTTTACCATCTTTTCCCCTTTTTGAAAAGAGAAAAACCGTATTTTTTTAAAAAAGAAATATTTTTATAAAAAAAGAACCGCTAAAAGCGGTTCTTTTCATAACATAAGCGTTTTTGTTTTAATAAATAAGGTAATTTTATCAGCGAAGTGCTGCGCCGAATTTTTCACCTAAACGCGCAAGCACGTTTGCTTTTGCCGATTCTACTTCGGATTGTTCCAAAGTGCGATCTAACGACCCGAAAATAAGATTAAACGCCATACTCTTTTTGCCCTTTTCCACCTGTTCCCCTTCGTATACGTCGAAAAGGGATGCAGATTTTAAATATTCTCCCGCGCTTTCGCGAATAACGGCAAGAACGTCGGCACAAGCAACCTTTTTATCTACGGTAAGCGCGATATCTACCGAGCTTTCCGGATAACGAGAAATTGCTTTGAATTTAATCTTTCTGGAAATATATGCTGAAATTTTATCGTAATCGAGTTCGCCCAAATAAACGCGTTTATCAAAGCCGTAGCGATCGCTATAAACGGGGCCCAACTCGCCAATCGTACCAACGACTTCGCCGTTTACGGATACGGTTGCGCAGCGTGTGGGGTGTAAATATCCCTTTCCGCCTGCAGCAAAAGTAAACTCAATGCCAAACGCAGAACCAAATTCTTCAACTACGCCTTTTAAGGTAAAGAAATCGACGTTTGCACCGTACATACCGATGCAAATATTGTTTCTTTCTACGGGCAGCTCGGCAAGCGGCAAGGCTTTTGCATGATACGTTCTTGCATATTCAAACAGTTTTACTTCTGCATTTTTACGGTTTTGGTTAAACAATAACGTGGAAAGCATGCTGGGAGCAAGTGTAGTACGCATTGCGGCAAGATCTTCCCCAAGCGGATTGATTAAACGAATATAGCGGTATTCATCGCTCGTTTTATCCAAATCGAGCTTATCGTAATCTTTTTCGGAAATAAAGCTGTATGTAACAATTTCGTGCAAACCAAAGCCGGAAAGAACGTCTTTAACGCGAGCCTCGTTTTTCTGTGCCTCCGTTTTTCCGCCGTTGGTAATTGCAGCGTGTGCAAGCATCGTACCTTGGATATTATCGTAACCGTACATACGAATAATTTCTTCTGCAAGGTCTGCGTAGTTTTCTACGTCTTCGCGATATTCGGGAACGAGAACGGAAAGGGTTTCGCCGTTTAAGGATACCTCGAATTGCAAGCGCTCGAGAATTTCCTTCATATCCACGCCGCTAATCGTAATACCCAAAAGGCCGGTAATGCGGGAAACGGTAGTTTCCACCAAGCGTTTTTCTTGCTTTTCTGCATTGTAATCAATTGCTCCGGAAAGAATTTCCCCTGCTCCAAGCTCGTCGATTAAAGCAAGAGCGCGATCCATGGCAAGCTTGGTGGTATAGGAATCGACACCCTTTTCAAAACGAGCGGAAGATTCCGATCTCTGTCCAAGCGAACGAGAGGTTTTACGCACGTTATCTCTTTTAAATTTTGCAGCCTCAAAAACAAGGCTAGTCGTTTCTTCCGTAATACCGGAATTAAGCCCACCCATAACACCTGCAAGGCATACGGGCTTATCTCCGTCACAAATAACAAGGTTTTCTTCTGTTAAAGTAAATTCCTTTTTATCTAACGTAACAATGGTTTCCCCTTCTTTCGCACGGCGTACGATAAGCTCGGATTGATTGAGCTTATCACGGTCGAACGCATGCATGGGTTGTCCCATTTCCGTCAAAACGAAATTGGTAATATCTACGAGGTTATTAATACCACGAATACCAACGAGGAATAAACGCTTTCTCATCCAAAGCGGAGATTCTTTTACCGTGATATTTTCAACTGCCGTTGCAAGATAGCGCGGGCAAAGTTCGGTGTCTTCCACCTTTACGCTTACGACTTCCGTAACGGCTTTATCCACCGTTTTATACGTCATTGCAGGCATTTTCAGGGGCTTATTAAGCACGGAGGCAACTTCGCGTGCAATACCGAGAATACTTTGACAATCGGGACGATTAGACGTTACGCCGATATCGAAAATAATATCATCTAGTCCAAGCGCTTCCTTAATGGGCGTACCCGGTTTATAATCTTCTAACAAACGCAAAATGCCGTTTACCGATGCGCCGGGATAATAGTCGTCCGTAATGCCGAGTTCTTCGCCCGAGCAGAACATACCAAATGATTCTACCCCGCGAATTTGTCCGTTAAAAATACGGTCTCCGCTAAAAAGAGTTGCTCCGTCAAGTGCAACGGGAACGAGATCTCCTTCCTGAATATTTTTAGCGTTGGTAATAATTTGAAGCGTTCCCTTTTCGCCTACGTCAATTTGCCAAACGTTTAACTTGTCTGCATTGGGATGTTTTTCCACGGAAAGCAGTTTTGCAACGTAAATACCATCGACCTTGGCAAACATATCTACCGATTCTTCTACTTCAAATCCACAGGAAAACAGTTTGTTTTTGAGTTCTTCGGCAGAAACGTCAATTTCTACGTAATCTTTTAACCATCTTAAAGGTGCTAACATATCCGTTCTCCTTACTTATCAAATTCTTTTAAGAAACGCACGTCGTTTTCAAAGAGCATTTTCATGTTGGGAATGCCATATTTCAGCATAGCGATACGTTCTACGCCCACACCAAAAGCAAAGCCCGAATACTCGTTGGGATCTAATCCGCAATTTTCAATAACGTTGCGATGAACCATACCTGCGCCAAGCACTTCAATCCAACCGGATCCTTTGCAAAGGTTGCAGCCTGCACCTTTACACTTATAGCAGGAAACGTCTACTTCTACGCTAGGCTCGGTAAAGGGGAAGTAAGAGGGACGGAAACGGGTTTTAGTATCATTACCGAAAATTTTGCACGCAAATTCGTCTAAAGCGCCCTTCAGGTCGCAAAGGGTAATGTTTTTATCGATAACGAGTCCTTCTACCTGTTGGAACATAGGAGAGTGCGTTGCATCGTCGTCGCTGCGGTATACCTTACCGGGGCTTAAAACCTTAACGGGAGGCTTATGCGTTTCCGTACAACGAATTTGACCGGGAGAGGTATGCGGACGAAGCAAAATATTTTCCGTAATGTAGAAGGTATCTTGCATATCGCGCGCAGGGTGATCCTTGGGAATATTTAAAGCTTGAAAGGTATAATAATCGGTATCGATTTCCGGGCCTTCGAAAATTTCAAAGCCCATACCTTCAAACACGGAAATAATTTCGTTTTTAATTTGCGTAAGGGGGTGTAAAGTACCGCGCGCAGGTTTTTTGCCGGGCATCGTTACGTCGATTGCTTCGTTTTCGTAACGAACGAGCAGCTCTGCTGCGGCAAGGCGGCTTTCCACCTCGTTAAAAGCAGGCTCTAATTCTTGTCGAAGATCGTTTACAAGCTTGCCGACTTCTGCACGGCTTTCCTTAGGAACGTCTTTTAAGCCTTTTAAGAGGTTCGTAACCTCTCCCGTTTTACCGAGAAAGCGAACCTTGAGTTCGGCAAGCTCCTTTTGCGTTTTTACTTCGCTTAAACTTGCCATTGCGGATTGTTTTAATTGATTGATTTTTTCCAGCATTTTCGTTCTCCTGAAAATATAAAAGCGCCCTATGAAACCATAGGGCGCAAATTTGCGCGGTGCCACCTATTTTTACCCAAAGAAAATTTCTTTGAGCCTTCGTTTGACGGTTACGGCGTCTGCCGGCGTACATTACTCGGACCAGTCCTTTCCTTACGCAGCTCCAAAGGGAATACCGAAACGGATTTTTAAAAGCGTTGCAGCCTTGCGCTTTCTCTCTGTAAAAAATCGATTGTTTCGTCTGTCTTTATCACAGCTTTTGCAGTTATACTATAAGTATAGCCCAAGATTACTTTTTTGTCAACTTTTTGCTCTGTTTTTTGAAAAAAAGTTAAAAATCGTATCCGTTTCCCAGCTTATTTGCACTTAAAAAGGTTTCCGGAACTTTCCCTACTAAAACGGTTTCGCAAACGAATACCTGTGTAGGCACGTTTACCGTTACGGAAGCTCCGGGAAGAATAATGTCGACTTCTGCTTCTGCCTCTAAAAAAATGCGGTGTAACGTTTGATTGATACCAACCGATTCGTACTCCGAAAAAAACTCGCAATCTACACTTCCAACGGGAATAATTTTAACCGTTACGGGCGGCCCAAACCCGGCGAAAATTTGCGAGCCCGTAAAAGCCCCTGCCGGAATTTCGATACCTTGCATACCAAACTGCTCTAAATTTTTTTGCGAATAAAAGGCTGTATCGCGAGCGACGCGGTTAATTTTAGCGGCGTTTGCCGCAAGCAATACGATATCCCCCTCCTCGTTCCTTTCCACCGTCATTAAATCGGAATAGGAAACGCCGTTTAACGTTTCGTAAATGGCAAGGTTAACGCTTGTCATCGCAATTGCACGAATACGCGAACGCGACATTGCTACAACAACCTCCTGCGCATTTACCCTAAAAGAATAGAAAACCCAAAGGATACCCAACAGAAAGCACAGTACAATAAGTTTGAAACGGATATATCGTTTTTTCTTTTTTTTCATACTATAAAGCTATGCTTTTCTCTCGTTTTTTATTTCAGTTTTCTTTAGATTTTGCATTAAAAATAACGGAAAATAAATAGCCGAATGCCATTGCAGAAGCAAGCCCTGCCGCCCCCGCAACCAGCCCACCCGTAACGGCGTGGTAAAAATCGATTTTAGCCCCTTCCATTGCGCCTTTTGCGAGAAGATATCCAAAGCCCGAAATCGGCACGGTTGCCCCTGCTCCTGCAAAATCGACGAGATATTGATATAACCCAACCGCTTGTAATACCACCCCTGCAAGCAAAAAGGTAACTAAAATACGCGCCGTAGTCATCTTTGTTAAATTGATAAGAAGTTGCCCTATCATACAAATTATTCCGCCTACGACGAACACTTTTACAAACATTAAAAACACTTCACTCATTTTTTACCCTCACTTTCGATAACTACCAGGTGGGAAACCGCAGGAACCGATTCTCCCTGCTGGGTGGTTATCGTAGACAATAGTGCCCCCGTAGCCATAAAAACGATGCGCATTCGCTTTGTGGAAAGCAAGCGATACAAGTGCGAACATAACGTAACGGCACTACAACCAGCCCCGCTGCCGCCTTGATAGCTATCCTCATCGCGATAATAAATCATTTCACCGCAATCGTAATGCTTGGTATCAATCGGATAGCCCTTATCCTTCATCAATTTATTCATTAACTTGCTACCATACGCTCCTAAATCGCCCGTAACAATCATATCGTAATCATCTGCCGTGCGTTTGGTTTCCGCAAAATGACGATATAAGGTGTCTGCTGCAGCCGGGGCCATAGCCGCCCCCATATTATTAGCATCCGTAACGCCGTAATCGATTACCTTTCCAAAGGTTGCCATAGTAATTTTAGGACCTTCTCCCTCTAAAGAAAGCACACAAGCTCCTGCCCCCGTAACCGTCCACTGCGCGCAAGGTGGACGAGAACAGCCTAGCTCTAAAGGAAAACGGTATTGCCGCTCTGCCGAAGCGAAATGACTCCCCGTACCGCATACGACGCAATTCATAAACTCCCCACTTAAAAGCGTTGCCCCTATCGCCAAGCTTTGGCCCATGGTGGAGCAGGCGGAATATAATCCGATAAAAGGGATAGAAAAAGCGCGTGCCGCAAAGGAGGCCGAAACGATTTGATTGAGTAAATCTCCTGAAATAATCGCATCGATATTTTCGTAATTTCTCCCTGCCGCAGTAATAGCGTGGTCAATTGCGTATTCGAGCATCTTTCTTTCGGCTTTTTCAAAGGTGTTTTCGCCAAACTTATCGTCTGCTAGCCGCAAATGAAATTCTTCTGCAAGCGGGCCCTCGCTTTCTTTCGGCCCAACCACCGTGTAACTTGATACGATTTTAGGCGGCTTTTGAAAAACGATTGTATGTTGTCCCATAATATTCTCCTTAAAAAATCAACCCTACAATATAGTAAAGAATCCCTACCGCTACGGAGGCAATCGTTCCGTAAACGACGATAGGCCCTGCAATAACGAACATTTTAGAAGCTACGCCGTAAATATAACCTTCTGACTTAAATTCCATGGCAGGCGAAACAACAGAATTTGCAAACCCCGTAATAGGAACGATCGATCCACCGCCCGCCAGCTTGCCAATCCGATCGTATATCCCAAGCCCCGTTAATAAAGAGCCTAAAAAAATGAGAATAATAGATACGCTCCCTGCAAGCTTATCGCCGGAAAGTCCCGCCCAATATTCCAACATATATCGAAAAAACTGTCCTAAACAGCAAATTGCGCCTCCTACCATAAAGGAAAAAAAGAGTGTTTTCCCTTCCTTGCTTTTCGGCGTGGTTTTTTTAACGTATTGTAAATATTCTTTATTCGGAATCTGTTGCAACACCGCCGTCCTCCTTATTTTTAATGGGTTTTCTTTGCAAAGGCTTTTGCGTAAATTGATTTACGGCAGAAAATGGTTTTTTAATCCTCATACCTTATCTCCTTTTTTCATAGAATGCGAAAACTTTTCTTTTTCATACAAAAAAGCAAAAAAAGAGCCGAAGCGGTTGCTTCGACTCCTTTTCGTTCTTATTCAAATATAATTATTCTACAATCGTGGTAATAAATTCGCCTACGCCTTCTACGACAAAAGCACCGTAGCCTGCAGGGATAAAGAAGGTATCTCCCTTTTGGTAGGAAAGATCTCCGATTTTTCCTGCTCCCGAAAGGAAGGTTAGCGCACGGAAAGAACGCTGGTCGGCGGACAACTCGCATTTTCCGTTTAGGTTTTTATAATGAACGGTAAAATAGCGGCAACGAGCAAGAAGATCTAACTCTCCTTCCCGTTTCGGCACGATTTTATCCTTATACACGGTTAAATCGGAAACGAGCTTTGCTTTTTCCACGTGCAAATCGCGACCCTTCCCCGTTTTTTTATCAATTCTACAATAATCGTAAACGCGGTAAGTTAGGTTACTGTTTTGCTGAATTTCACAAATGGTAACTCCCGCCCCGATTGCGTGAATCGTACCGGAGAGAATAAAGAAGCAATCCCCTTTCTTTACTTGGAAGAACTGTAACACGTCAAGGAGGGTATTATCTGCAATTCGAGCAGAGAATTCCTCCTTTGAAATGTCTTTTTGAAAACCACAATAAAGACCCGCACCCTCTTCGCAATCGACCACGTACCACATTTCGGTTTTGCCGTATTCCCCTTCCTTTGCTAAAGCGTATTCATCCGATGGATGCACTTGCACGGAAAGATTTTCTTTTGCGTCGATTAGTTTTATTAAAACAGGAAAAAACGCAAAGGAAGATGCCGTAGAGCCTAACGTTTCAGGGGTTAAAATTTCCTTTAAAGTTTTTCCTGCATCCCTTCCGTTTGCAACGACGGAAAGCCCCGCATCATGGCAGGACAGTTCCCAACTTTCCGCAACGATAGGAAGGTCGGCTTTTCCAAAATCTGTCGATCTTTTGCAGGCACAGTTCCGCTGTCTAACCTCTTGAGAATACCACCGGGATACTGTGACATCAAGCCTCGGTGATTTTGGGGTTCCTTTG
>JAFOHH010000098.1 GCA_017421905.1 Clostridia bacterium | reverse complement strand
GGAAAATAAAAATTTGCCGCTTAAAAGCCGTTTTTCCATTATTTTTACAGGATTTTTCTGCCAAAAAGCACTTCTTTCTCAATTTCCCGCAAAAAGACGATTTCTTTTTTTACAGAATTGCAAAAAAGAGTAGATTTTTTGCCCGTTTATGTGTTATAATGGATAACGGTATTTATTATTATTTGTTGCGCGGGCGCACGCCACGCGCGAAAAGGAGAATTTACTATGGCTCAAGATCAATTCGTAAAAGAAGTTGCCGATATGGAAAAGGACTTTCCTCAATGGTATACCGACGTTATTTTAAAAACGCAAATGGTAGACTACGGCCCCGTTAAGGGCACGATGGTCATTCGCCCTTACGCTTACGCTATTTGGGAGCGCATTCAAGAGGAATTAAACAAGCGCTTTAAGGCTACCGGCCACCAAAACGCATATTTCCCCATGTTCATCCCCGAAAGCTACCTAAAAAAGGAGGCAGAGCACGTAGAAGGCTTTGCGCCCGAGGTTGCCCTCGTTACCCACGCAGGCGGCGCTAAATTAAACGAAAACCTCGTTATTCGCCCCACCAGCGAAACCATTATTTGCGAAATGTTTGCAAAATGGATGCAAAGCTATCGCGATCTTCCCATTAAAATAAATCAATGGGCAAACGTTTGCCGTTGGGAAAAAACCACCCGCCCCTTCCTCCGCACCTCCGAATTTTTATGGCAAGAAGGCCACACCGCCCACGCTACCGAGGACGAAGCGAGAGAAGAAACCATTTTAATGCTGAACGTATATAAAGAATTTGCCGAAAACGTACTGGCTATGCCGGTGTTTACGGGCAGAAAAACGGATAAGGAAAAATTTGCAGGCGCAAAGGAAACCTACGGTATGGAGGCTATGATGCTGGACGGCAAAAGCTTACAAGCAGGCACTTCGCACTACCTCGGTCAAAACTTTGCACACGCCTTTGGCATGAAGTTCTTGGATAAGGACGGCACGCAAAAGTACGCATACTCCTCCTCTTGGGGCGTTTCCACCCGCTTAATCGGCGCGCTCATTATGGCGCACGGCGATGAGCGCGGTTTGGTTCTCCCCCCCGTGGTTGCTCCCGTTCAAGCAGTTATCGTTCCCATTGCCGCACACAAGGGCGGCGTAAACGAAAAAGCGGCAGAGCTTTTAGCAGCCCTTACCGCGGCAGGCATCCGCGCCGAATGCGACACGCGCGATATGAGCCCCGGTTGGAAGTTTAACGAATGGGAAATGAAGGGCGTACCCGTACGCATCGAGGTTGGCCCGCGCGATATCGAGCAGGGTCAAGCCGTTCTCTTCCGCCGCGACACCTTGGAAAAGGAAACGATTGCGCTTTGCGATCTTACCGCAAGGGTTTGCGAGCTGATGGGCGTTATTCAAGCAAATATGTTGGAAAAATCGCGCAATTTCCGCGATAGCCGCGTGAAAACGGTTACTTCGGTAGAAGAAATGCTCACCGCGCTGGACGGCAAAAACTTTACCAAAGCCGCTTGGTGTGGCGACCGCGCTTGCGAAGAAGCCATCAAGGAAAAAACCGCCGCTACCTCCCGCGTTATGACCGACGACGAGCTCGTTTCGGACGTTTGCGTTTGCTGCGGCAAAAAGGCAAAAACCAACGTGTTGTTTGCCCGCGCATACTAACCCTTTTTCCGCTATCAAATTTTCGATACCGAATATAAAGCTATTAGCGTCGCCGCAATAGTATCGTCCCCTTAATTTTAACACCGACTTACCCCCATATAAGGAGATTTTCGATGAAAAAAATTCTTTACACGCTTTTAGGGTGCTGCTTGCTCCTTTCCTTTGCGGCGTGCAGCAAATCGCCTGCCACGCCCAGCGTTACCCCTTCTACCAGCGTAGAAGAAAGCGTTGCGCCCTCTTTAACGCCTAGTATAGAGCCTTCTTTAACGCCCAGCGTAGAACCCTCTTTAACGCCCAGCGTAGAAGAAAGCGTTTCCCCTTCCGTAGAAGAAAGTGTAGAGCCTACGCCTCCCTCCACGGAGGAATTGCTTGCACAAGTTACCCTTTCTAACCGCACGGTTCGCTATAACGGCAAACGTCAAACGCTTACCTTAAAAAACCTGCCCGAGGGGGCAGAGGTTACCTTTGCCGTAAACGAGGCAACCACCGCGAAGGGCAACGTTGACGTATACGACTTAACGCTTGGCGCAGAAAAGCCCGGCGTGTACGGCGTTACCGCAACCGTTTCTCTAAACGGGGAATCGGTAACCCTTTCCGCCCTCCTTACCATCAACAAAGCGCGCATTACCATTTCGGTAGACAATAAAGAAATTGATCTTTACGCGCCCCATCCCGAATTTACCTACTCCGTTTCGGGACTGGTAGACGGCGACGTATTTTCTCCCGGGCAAGACCCTAGCGCTACTCCCGAAGAGCCCGAGACTACGCCTTCCACTACGCCCGAAGAAGGAATTAATCCTTCCGTAGAAGAGAGCGCTGCTCCCTCGCTTGAGCCCGACGTGGAAGGAGATGCGCCCGGCTATCCCGTAGATCCCACGCCCGAATTTTTCGGCTGGCTTACCCTTTCTACCGTGGCAGACCGTTACTGCGAGCTGGGCGTTTACGATATCGTTGCCGAGGGGCTTACCTCCGACTGCTACGAAATCAACTTTAAAAAGGGACGCCTTACCGTTAAAAACTATAGTACCGACCTTGTTGTTGGCGGATTAAAGCAAAACGGCAATAACGTGATGCTATACAACGGTAAAACCGTTTCCTGGCAAGGCGTAAACTACTTTGGCCTTTGGATGAACTGTTTTAATATGAAAACGGGCGAGCTGCGCGAAAACAAAGTGCAAGAGGCGTTTTTAGGCCTTGAAGAGCTTGCAAGCTACAACGTAAAAGCCATTCGTTTTTCCGCATGCTTTTTCTACGACTACTGGTGGAATAACGCTTGGTACAAGGGCGAAGAACAGCAACGCATGGTAATTTGCACCCTGCACCGCCTTTTCAATAAAGCAGCGTCGCTTAACATCGGTTTAATTCCCTCCGTATTTTGGACGAGAAACCTGCAAGGCGTTTTCGGCGAAAAAGCCATTGCGTGGGGCGATCCCACCTCGCAAACGTGGCAGGCGGCTATGGAATGGCAAACCATTCTTTTGGAAAACTTTAACGACCACCCCGCCCTCTTTTTCTGGGAAAACGGCAACGAGTGGAACTGCGAGGTAGACGTTAGCTCCGATGCCGACCTAGACAACCGCTTTAACTCCAACCTGCTGCGTACCTTCCGCACGGCGTGGAGCAATCTCATTCAATCCTACAATAAATACGGCAGAATCATCGGCTCGGGCGACGGACACGTACGCGAATGCCATTACAATAAATTCCACTACGACAGCTGGGGACGCGACACCCTTACCCAAAGCACCGAATATCTCACCTTTATTAACAACGGCATTACCGCCTTTTCCAACCACATTTACGGTAGTGCTCCCCTACCTAATTTAATTAGCAAGCTGTGGAATAAAATGCAATCTCAAATTATTTCGGAATACCGCCTGACGGAAAGCGAGTTTGCCATGGCGGTAAGAAAGGATTTTTACGAAAATCCCGATAAATATCGCGGCGAGGGCGGCTTGTTTGAAAAATACGGCATCGTTGGCGACACCGTTGGCGTTTGGCTTGAGGATATCGATACGCTTACCGAAATGTTTAGGCATTTTATGACGGCGGCAAAAACCTTTAACGCCGTTTGCTATATCGGCGAAACGGGCGTTGGCTACACCTACGGCGAAACGGTATTGCAAATGCAAGAGCAAGCACACGCCGCAGGCATTTACGCAGACCTGACCTACGACGATATGCGCGCTTATTCCAACAACGTTTCCGCCGCACAAACGGCAACGGGGCTTCCCCTTATTTTATACTGGAACTACGAATACGGCGTGGATATTAGCAACCGTGCAGGCAAGCCGAACGGTAACTGGAACGACCGCGGCACGGGCACAGAATACAGCTGGAACCCCACCAACTTTGAAAAGGCGCGCATCATTCTTGCCGCTATAAAACAGTATAACGACGCTTGGGACGCCGCTAACGCTTAATCTTTTTACTTCATTGCGTTTCTTTCTTTTGCCGTTTTGGCTGTTTTTAGCTACCGACAAACACAAGAAACGCAATCTTTTTACCGCATATTTGCAATACCTTTTGCAATTTTTTTATGCTATAATGAAAAAAGCAGTGAAATTTTGCGTTTGTTAAAAGCCCCTTTTTCCTTTTTTCGCAACCCACAAAAGCTACGCCTTTGCTAAAAGGCGCAACAGGAGTTTTATGAAAAAGTT
>JAFOHH010000097.1 GCA_017421905.1 Clostridia bacterium | reverse complement strand
ATTTCCACGCGCGCCCTCCGCAAAAAGCACACCGTAATTACCACCAATTTAGGCGGAGGCGAAGTGCTTTCCCGCTACGGCGAGCGGCTTTTTTCCCGCTTGGTCGATAAGGCTTCGGCGCGTTGGTTGCTATTCCGTGACATTCCCGATTTGCGCCTTACGCCGCCCGCTAAATAAGGCGAGCCAAAAATTTCCGCTTTGCGTCGCCCGAAAAATAGGCGCAGCAAATAGGCACACCTAAAAATTTACGCCTTGCGCCATCTACCAAAATAGGCGCACCCAACCTTTGCTCATTCGCTTTTTGTAACACAGATATTGAAAAGAAAAGACCGCTCCAACAGGGGGCGGTCCTTTCTTTTACGCGACTTGCGCGGTATTCACTTAAAAATAGAGGGCTTGACGGTGCGGTTCAACTTTCTTAAATACGTAAGGTGATTTTAGCGCACTTTAATTACGTTCGCGAGATATTTTTGGCTCACCTTAATTCCGTTCGCGGAACATTTTTAGCGCACTTTAATTACGTGCGTGGGGCATTTTTTAGCGCAGGTAAGACAGCCCGTGCAAAGGGAATAATCGATTACGGGCAGGTTGTTTTCCATTTTGATTGCCTGCGAAGGACAAAGCTTGGCGCAAAGTCCGCAGCCGATGCAGCCGCGAGAGCAAACGTCGCGCACGGCTTTTCCCTTTTCGTGCGAGTTGCACGCAACGAACACGCGCGCCGTTTTAGGAATGCGCATCATAAGCCCCTTGGGGCAAGCCTTTTCGCACGCGCCGCAGGAATCGCAAATGGCGGTTTTTACCTTGGCACAATCGTATTTTATTTTCATTGCGCTCGTGGGGCAAGCCGTGGCGCAGTTTCCGTGCCCCAGGCAACCCGCAGAGCAGGCCTTTCCGCCCAAAAGAATTTGAGAGGCGGAAACGCAGTCGTCGTAGCCGGCGTAATCGAAGCTGTTTTTACAAGCCTCGCCGCCGTTACAGCGTACGATCATAACCGTTTCGGCAAGATCTTCTGCCTCCGTGCCGAGAATTGCGGCTATTTGCGCACGGTTGGGCTTGGATAAAGCGCGACAAGCGGAAAGGGTTGCCTTTCCCGCCAAAAGGCGATTTGCAAAATCGGCACAGCCGCCCGAACCGCAGCCACCGCAGTTGCTACCGGGAAGAAGGGCTTCTATTTCTTCCGCCCGTTCGTCTTTATTTGGGGCGAATTTTGCCGAAACCAAGGCGATAGCAATGCCGAGAAGGAGAGCAACGCCCAGCATAACCCCTGCCGGGATAAGCGCAGCCTTCCATATACTTGTCAAAATTAACGTTTGCATAATGGCTCCTTAAAAGGTAATTCCGGCAAAGCCTGCAAAAGCAAGCGCCATAATTGCCGCGGCAAGCAAGGTGATGGGGAATCCCTCAAACGGTTTGGGGATATCTGCGCCTTGCATTTTTTTGCGAATGCCCGAAAGCAGGAAAATAGCAAGCAAAAATCCTACGCCCGTTGCAAAGGAAAAGAGTACCGTTTGCAAAAAGTCGTAACCGCTGTTCACCGTGGAAATAGCCGTACCGAGCACGGCGCAGTTGGTGGTGATAAGGGGCAAATACACCCCCAGCGCGCGATAAAGCGTGGGGCTGATTTTGCGTATAACCATTTCCGTCATTTGTACGAGGCTGGCAATAACGAGGATAAACGCCATCGTCATCATATAGGGAATGTGCAACGGCTCGAGCAGTAGGTGGTATACGGCGTAGGTTGCCGCACCCGAAACGGTAAGAACAAAGGTTACCGCGCACCCCATGCCTAGCGCCGTAGATTGCTTTTTCGATACGCCGAGAAAGGGACAGCAGCCCTGAAACTGCGTTAAAACGACGTTGCCCGTAACGATTGCACCAAACATCAAGAAAAAGGTATTCATACGCCCTCCTTATCCGTTTGCACGCTAACGGGTGCACTATTATTAGACGGTTCGCCTGCTGCGGGGGTGGAATTTTCCCCTGCTAAAGAAGCGTCTTTTCCAAAATAAGAGAGGCGGTTCGCCTTTTCTTCGAGAATTAATTTGCGGTTTTTACTTTCTTTCAAAAAGCTCTTAAGGGCGTTCATACCGGCCATTAAAAAGGCGAGCACGATAAAGCCGAAAACGTTTGCCGCGCCTGCTTCCATTTGCGGAAAACCGCTCACGCTTGCGCCGAATAAACCGCCCGTGGTTAAAATTTCGCGCACAGCGCCCATTAAACAGAGCGAAAGCGTAAAGCCTACGCCCATGGAAAGTCCGTCCGCCGCCGCATAGAGGGGGGCGTTTTTGCTGGCGTAGCTTTCGGCACGCGCCAAAATGATGCAGTTTACCACGATAAGCGAAATGAAGGTGCGCATCGTGGCGTATAAATCGGGTAAAAAGCGGCGCATGAGCATTTCTACCATAATAACGAAGGTGGAAATGATGACGATGTACGAGGGGATGCGCATTTTTAGAGGAATAACGCCGCGCAAAAGCGAAATAATCGTGTTGGAGCAAACGAGCACGGCAAGCGTGGCAACGCCCATGGCAAACGCTTGCGAAAGGGTGGTGGTCATGGCAAGCGTGGGGCACATACCCAGCACCAAAACGAATACGGGATTGTTTTTAATAATGCCCGAAAAAAGGGCTTCTTTTAACTTTTTACCGTCCATTTTGCCCTCCTTCGTAATGCTCTTTGTAGTATTCTGCCGCGGCGGTAACCGCATTTTTTACTGCGTTGGAGGAGCGCGTTGCACCCGTAACGCCGTCTATTTCGGAAAAAGCGGCGGAGGTGTTTTTACCGATAAACCGCTCGAAAAACTTATCGGCTTGCAATTTGCCGACGTACGTTTCCTTATGCTCGCCCACGGCAAGTAGGGCAATTTTTCCTTCTACGAAAAAGACGTAGGCTTGCACCTCGCCCTTAAAGCCGCCCTTGCCTTTGGAAAGAATGGCAACGACGTTTTCGCTTTCCGCAACGTAAAGAACGTTTCCGGCTTTTTCGTCTACGACGGTGTATTCTTGAGCGGTGGGAAATAGGGCGTTGAATTTGCGAATGGCCTCCGCTTTGGGGTCTACCGCGGTAAAATGGTTCACCAGCCCTAAAACAAGACCGGAAACGAGGGCGATTACGCAAAATACAGCGACGTTTTTAATCGATTGCTTGGTAGATAGCGTCATAACCCCTCCTTTGCCAGCCCAAGGATAAAAAGGGCGATAGCCATTGCCGCCGTTATCGCGTAAAGCGAATAGCTGAGCACGGGCTTTTTACCGCTGCCAAAGCGCGGGGGCAATACCGCTTGATCGATTAGCGGTACGACGAGATTCATAATTAAAATGGAAAATACCACGCCCTCGTTATACGCCGTAAAGCGGCGGATAAAAAAGGTTAGTGCGCCTAGACTAAGCGCGTATAGCATTTTCCCCGTATCCGTTTTGGGAGAGGTAGCGTAATCGGTTGCCATAAACACCGCGCCGAAAAGCAGCCCGCCCGAGCAAACGGAGGTTGCAATTCCTGCAAAATTTTCCCCCGTGAGGGAAGTGAAAAAGGCAAACGAAAGCACGTAGCACACGGGAATATGCCACGAAATTACCTTCTTTTGCAATAAAAATACAAAGCCGATTAACACGGCGATTTTACAGGTTTCCCCCATAGAGCCGGCAATTCTTCCGAGAAACAAATCGGAAAGGGTTGCACCTGCTCCACCAAGGGGCGTTGCAGAGGTCATGCCGTCAAAGCCCTGCCAAAAGTTTTGAAATTGACCGTTGGGGGCAATAAACCGCGTCATTACCTCCGTGTAGGCGAGCATTAAAAAGATGCGCGCGGTTGCGGCGGGATTTGCAAAGTTTCTGCCTAGTCCGCCAAACAGCATTTTGACGAGCACGATGGCAAAAACGCTGCCGATTACGGGAATATACAAAGGTACGGAGGGGGGTAAATTGAGTCCGAGAATCAGCCCCGTAACAACGGCAGACCCGTCCGAAACGGAAACGGGACGACGGCGAACGATTTGAAAAGCCGTTTCTGCCAAAACTGCCGAAAGAACGGAGATTGCAACGACGATAAGGGCGTATGCGCCAAAATAAAATACGGCGGCAAACAGGCACGGGAGGAGCGCCACGCTTACCGTTTTCATAATTTCCGCCGTGGTATCGGGAGCTTTAACGTGCGGAGAGGAATCTACCGTTAAGCCGTTATGAAAAGCAGGGATTTCAGCCACGTTTCTTTTCCTCCCGAAGTTTTTTCTTTGTACCGCGAATGCTTTGCATCAGCGGTCGCTTTGCAGGGCAAACGTACGAGCAAGAGCCGCACTCCATACACTGCTGTGCGCCGTAACGCGCCGCATCCTTTAAGTTGCCGGCACGGGCGCTTTGATCGATCATTACGGGCATTAAGCGCATGGGACAAACGGAAACGCATCTTCCGCAGCCGATACACGCCCCAACGGGTGCGGCAGAATCCGCAACCTCTTCCTTCGTGAAAAAGAGGAGCGAGCCCGAGGTCTTTTTGGTGCAAACCTCGCCCGAAACAGAGCAAAAGCCCATCATAGGGCCGCCCGAAACGACCATACGCGTATCGCTCGCCTCGCAACGCTCGGCAAGCAAGGCGAAGGGCGTGCCGATTTTAACCAGCAAATTGCAGGGGTTTTTCGCCGCCCTGCCGGAAAGGGTCATATACCGCTCGATAAGCGGCTTTCCAAGCTCGATTGCCTCGTAAACGGAAAAGGCGGTGTGGGCGTTGTAAACGGCAATGCCGAGAGAGGACGGTAGTGCGCCTTCCGGCACTTCTTTGCCCGTAGCGGAATAAATAATTTGCTTTTCGCTGCCCTGTGGGTATTTGGTTTTTAAGGGAACGAGATACGTCCCCACCCCTTGCGTTTGCTTGCGGAAGCGAACGAGGGGCACGCCTGCCTTTTCTACTTCGCGAATGGCGGCGGTTTTGTTGTTTTCTACGCAAATGAGCGCGCGCGTTGCACCCGTGGCGAGTTTTAAATAATCTACGCCGCGCAAAAACTCGTCGGTGCGCTCTAAAAGTAAGCGATAATCGCAAGTGAGGTAGGGCTCGCATTCCGCCGCGTTAATAACCAGCGTTTGCACGGGGAAATTTAATTTTGCCGCCGTGGGAAAGCCCGCACCGCCCATGCCGACGATACCCGCTTGCGTGATGCGCTCTATAGCTTGCTGTTGGGTAGGATTATGTAGAGGGGGAAGATAGTCTTCGGTTTCTAAAAAATCGTTTTCGATAACGACGTGCATAGAAAGGTCGCCAAACAGCCCCAAACGGTTTTCAATGGCGCGCACCCTACCCGAAACGGGAGAATGCACGGGGGCGGAAATGGCGGGGGCGGCACGAGCGATTAATTGCCCCTTTTTCACCTCGTCGCCTTCCTTTACCACGGGGATTGCCGGCGCACCGATATGCTGGGAGAGAGAAACGCACAGCTCTTTGGTTTCTACGGGCGGCAAAAATGCACAATTTTCCGTTAATTCCTTTTGCATAGGCGGATGAATTCCGCCGCGAAAGGTAAACGCCATTTCTCTTTCCTCCTCTTTCCCTTTTATAAAAAGGGCTCGTTTTTTTTATTATACACTATCCTTTGAGAAAAAACAATAGACAAATCTATTTTATCTGGATTATTATGCGATTATTTCCAAAAGAAAGACTACTTTATTTTTTTCATCTAGAGCTTATATTTTTATTATAAACTACCGGAAAAGAAAAGTCAATAGCAAATTTTGCATGCTTGTTTGCAAAAAACGCAAAGTGCCCTGCATAAACAGGGCACAAAAGCATTTCGCATAAATTAATTTTGTTTTTTATCTCTGTTTCATAATTTTAAAGCAAGGTAGTCAGCGTTGCTTTGCGGAAGTTTCCCCATCCTTTTGCGCAGCGCATCGATGGGCTTTTCGGGGGGAATAAGAACTGCGTTTGGGAGGAGCGTAAGAACTGCGTTTGGGAGGGGCGTACGGGCTGCGTTTTGGCGGAGTTTTTAGCCTACGTATGACCGAAACGAGCGCAAGTAGCACCAAAAACGCGCCGAAGCTTTTGCGCAAAACGCGTCCGCTGAAGGAGCGCATAATAAGTGCGCCCAGCGTGCCCACAATTACGCCCGATGGCAAAAACCAAATCGCCTCGCGAAAGCGCACTCTTCTCTTTTTGGCGTGAATGACGAGCGCAACCGCCGCCATGGGCAAAAACGCGACGAGGTTGACCGCCTGCGCCTGCTTTTGCGAAAACCCGAGCAAGAGCGTTAGCAGGGGGATAAGCAGCGTTCCGCCGCCCATGCCCATTCCGCCGACGAACCCGCCGCAAAAGCCCGCAAGCGCGTATAAAAACCATTTCATTTTTTCTATCCCCTTCTTTTTTGCTTGATGGGAGAATTTCCCTTCCCTAAAAACCTTTTTTGCCTTCAGCGAAAAAACATCCACGCGCCGGAAAACGCCATAAGGGCGGTAAACGTCCAAAACAAAACCTTTTCGGGAAGCTTGCCGAGAAAAAGCGCGCCCACGCCGCCGCCCACAACAACGCCTGCGCTGACCACGCCGCCCTTTGCCCAAGGAAAAGACCCAAGCGAGGCGTAAACGATGCCGCTGGCAAGCGACAAAGGCAAAATGACGAATATGGCGGTTGCATGCGCGATTTTTTGCGGAACTTTTAGCGTTTTTTCGAGGAGGGGCACGGCAATCATTCCGCCGCCGCCCCCAAAAAAACCGTTTACAAGACCGACGAGTGCGCCGGCAAAAAGCGTTTTTAGGTTGATTTTTCGGCTCTTCATATAAATAGTTTAGGAAAAAATAAAAAAATAATCGCTTTTTTTCGACTTTTCGCCCGTTTTTAATTGCTTTTTATTGGCTTTTGTATTACAATAGTACACGCTAAATAAATCCATACTGGATAAATAGGTGAAATTTATGACAAGAAAAGCAAACAGAATCAACCTGCAATTCGTTTTGTGCATGGTCCTTGCCCTGACGATTGCTCTCTCCCTCTCCCTTGCGGGCTGCAAAAGCGGAAAAGACGTTAATCCTTCCGTTTCGCCCTCCGCATCCTCTTCTGCTAGTGCAGACGCCGATAACGGAATCGTTATTAAAAACGGTGACTTTGAATCCGCTTCTAAAAACGATAAAGACGGTAAGGCTTTCCAAAGCACGATTGAAGAGTTTAGCAAATCGGCTGACGGCGGCATTGCTAACAACAAAGCAAACGGTTCTTCTACCGTAGGCGTTGTAGACGTTAAGTCGGAAAGCTTTGCAACCGATACCGACCTTGCAGACGCTGAAAACCCCGGTTTGTATTCCGAAGACGTTGAAGGCTCTCACGTAATGATGATCTTCAACCGTACGGCAAACGCATACCTTGCAAAATCGGGTAAAGTTACGTTGGCTGCAAAAACGTACGCTAAAATTACCGTTTGGGTATATACGCACAATTTGCAAAGCTACGTGCAAGCGAACTATTCGGACAAGGATAACCTCCCCACCGACGATACGTTTGGTGCGCACATTACCGTTTCCGACCGTACGAACAGCGCGTCTAACAAAATTGCAACTTCTTTCGACGATATCGTAATTCGCGACATTAATACGAACAGCACCTGGAAACAATATACCGTTTACGTTGCTTCGGGCGATTTCGCTTCTACGACCTTCTACGTATCCCTCGGTCTTGGTAACGGTACGCAATCGATGAAAGAAGACTACGTTAAGGGCCTTGCCTTCTTTGACGATTTAAAGCTGGAATACATCAGCGCCGCTGAATATGCTGAAAACGCCGCTACCGCAAACCTTGCTAACGGCAAGCTTACGGGCGACAAGCAAGTAATTAGCGACGAAGACCCCAACGCTACGGGCAAAGCAACCGCTATCAACTTTAAGCTGACTGCAGAAAGCGATCTTCTCACCTCTATGACGAATATCGTTCCCACGCAAAACGGCGACGTTGTTGCTCCCCAAGATACCACCGGTATTAAAGGTCTTCTTTCCTTAGAAGAAGCGAAAGCGGTAGATTCGGAAGCATTTGCAAACTTCCCCTTTGCGGCAAACAGCCAAATTTTGATGATTCAAAACGCCATTGCTACCAGCTATCAAGTAACGGGCGGCGATATCACGCTCCCCGCTAACTCCTACAAGGCTGTTACCGTTTACGTAAAAACCTCCGCAATTAACAGCGGAATCGGCGCAAACATCACCATTATCACCAAAGGTGCTAACGGCGTTTCTAACCCCGCAGATTACGTTTACACGACGACGAGCAACATCAATACCGCTGCTACCGACCACAGCGAAGATAAAAACTATTTCTGGGATAACTGGGATGCATATACCCTTCTTTTGAAAAACGGCTCCAGCAAGGAATTAACCGTTGCAATCCGTCTTTCCCTCGGCGCAACCGACGTTGCTACCGTTTCCCCCTTCAACTACACGCAAGGCTGGGCAGCGTTTACCAACGGTTCGATTACCGATATTACCAAAGCGGAATATGCTGCAGCTTCTACCTCTACCACGGTAAAGAAAAACGATCTTTACTACGGTACTTACAAGGTTGCAAGCGGTTTTGATACCACTCCCGAAAACAACTTTAACGCTTACGTTACCGAACCTGCCGTTCCCTCTTCTTGGGACGCACTTTCCGGCAACTGCTACGCAATGGGCGGTAGCGACGCATTCTCCGACGAAGGCGTTGTTAGCGGCCTCGTTAACGCAGACTACTGGACCAACTACGGTCTTTCCATCGGCGCAAACGATTGGTACAGCAGTGCAGCAGGTAACAATCCTCTTATGATTTATAACCAAACGGCAACCTCCTTTGGTTATGCATCTGCAAGCAAGACCCTTTCGGCTAAAACCTATTATAAGATTTCTATCCGCGTAAAGGTTGTAGGCGCAAACGCAAAAGCTTACTTCTATTTAACCAATTACAACCTTACCGCAGAAGAACCCTTTGGCGTACACTCCTTTGCAGTTCCCGGCAAGGAAGATAAGTTCGCTTACGAGCTTTCCATTGGCGATACGACGGGCAAGAACCTTTCTCAAACGCCCGAGCTCGTTAACCTTGGCGACGGCTGGATGCAACTTACCTACTTTGTAGCAACGGGCGACAATGCAACCACCTACCGCGCAGAACTTTGGAACGGTAGCCGCGACGGCAAAACCACTTCCGAAGGTTACGTATTCTTTAACGGCTTTACCGCTGCAACCCTTTCTCAAGCAGAATATGAGGAAGCACGCAAGCAATATATGGATTTCTACTCCATTGCAGAAGACAGCGCAAACGTTATTAAATATAAACGCGATAAGATTGCTACCGATGCAACCGAACCTAAGGAAAAAATCGTTTACGTAAACGCAGTTGAAGGCAACGCAGTATTCTTTGACAACAGCGATATTGACCTCAACCCCGTAGACGAAGAAGAAGAGGATGCAACGACCGCTCCCGGTTCTTCTTGCCAAACGCAACTTAACTACAGCGCACTCCTTTGGCTCTCCTCTTTAATTCTTGCAGTTCTCTTAATTATCGTTCTTATCATCTTGTGCTTAAAGGCAATTAAGAACCGCTTAAAGAAAAACGAAAAGACCAAGCTTTCCGGCAAGTACGACAAAAACACCCGCGCCGAAGCAATGAAGAAGATTGCTGAAAAGCGCGCTGCTGCAAAAGCTAAGGCAGAAGAAGAAGCAAGAATCGCCGCTGAAGAAGCTGCTAAGGCAGAAGAAGAAGCGAGAATCGCTGCTGAAAAGGCTGCCGAAGAAGAAAGACTTGCTGCATTATTCACGGCACGTACGGCAACACCATCCTCAACCATCACGCCGGGCATATGCTTGTGGCGCAAGCAGAATGTCTCGATGCAAGAGTTATCGCCCGTATGCAACTCGCCATTAGTCACAAAGCCGAAGCCGAAGCCCGTACCGAATGTATAACCGAGCAGAGTCTGATAACGCTTTGCGCTACCCAGCTTCTCCAACTTCTCGTTAATCTCGGGCAGAGCACCCGCCAACGCCTCGCCATAGGCGTAGAGGTCGGCGTCGTTGTTGATATATACGGGGAT
>JAFOHH010000096.1 GCA_017421905.1 Clostridia bacterium | reverse complement strand
TATACCGTTTCTTTAGACAGCTTAATAGGCGTTTCGACCTATCGGCTGCTCAGTAACGACCAAACGGCAAAGGAAGGAGAGAAAAAATAATGGAAAACGGCTATAAATGTATTTGGGCTGTTGTAAATAACGGCTTTTCGGAAGAGGCAATGGAAGCGGCAAAGGCGTGCGGCGCAATGGGCGGTACGATTTTGCATGGCAGAGGAACCGCCTCGAAAGAAGCGGAAAAAATGTTTAATATTTCCGTTCAACAAGAAAAGGAAATTGTAATGATTTTAGCCAAAAGCGGCAAGGTGGACGCTATTTTGAAGGGGCTTTTCCACGCAGTTGGCTCTTCTACCCCGGCGCAGGGCATTGTTTTTGCATTGCCCGTTGACCAAACGGCAGGGCTTGGCAGAACCAAAGAATAAAAATTTTTCATAAACTTGGCAGAACCAAAGAGTAAAATTTTTTCATAAACTTGGCAGAACCAAAGAGTAAAATTTTTTCATAAACAAGGCGGCAACCAAACGGTTGCCGCCTTTATTGTTGATAGAGTTATTGATTTTCCTGCGTTAAGAGTCCGTTGAGGCGCGCCATAAGCGGCTCGGACACCTTGACGATTTTTCTATCGTAGGTAACGAGGCCGTTAATTTCGTTTTCTACGTCGGAAAGCTGGGTATATACGCAGCCGCAAAGTCCTTTTTTAAGCAAAGGTAAAAGGCGTTTTTCGTATAAGGTGGTAAGCGCCTTTTCCAAACGCGCTTGCGTTTTGTATACGCGGTAGCCAAAGCCCTTTTTCTCGTTAAACTGATGGCCTTTTACGGGCATGGAATAGCCGCCGAATTCCGAAAGAAACACCGCACGGCGCATTTTGGGTACTTTTAATTTGGTAAAGTAGTTGTGAATGCTGTAAAAATCCGAGCTTTCGTCGCCTTGATCGTGCCAGCCGGAGGTGCTATCTACGGGGCGGGTGGGATCGGCTTGCTTTAAGCGGTCGTAGGCTTTTTTTGCATCGAACTGCCCCCAACCTTCGTTAAAGGGACACCAAATGCAAAGAGAGGTAACGTTTTTTAAGGCGTGGAAGGTTTCTTCCGCCTCGCGGTTAAATTGCGCTCTCCCCTCTTCGTTTTCCCTGCCAAAGCGGGTGTAATCGCCGTCCTTATAATAAATATGCAAAAAGGGCTTTAAGGCAATTGTGGTAAAGCGATAGGGCTTGCCGCCATTTACAAAATCCTGCACGACGAGGATGCCGAGCTTATCGCATAGGTAGTAAAAGCGGGCAGGCTCTACCTTGATGTGCTTGCGCAGCATATTAAAGCCCATGCGCTTGAGCATTAAAATATCGTTTACTACCGTTTGCTCGTTGGGCGGGGTTAAAAGTCCGCCGTCGTAATAGCCTTGGTCTAACACGCCGCTTAAAAAATAGGGGCGGTTGTTGAGGAAAAAGCGGCGATCGGTATTGCTTTTTGCCTGGGGCGAACCGCTTTCTACCGAAAACTTGCGCATGCCAAAGTAGGAAGTAACGACGTCCTCCCCAGCGGTAAGCGTTAAGCCGTACAGGTGGGGATTTTCGGGCGACCAAGGGATAAAGTTTGGCACGGGAAGGGTGAGGGTAAGCGACGAGCCGTCCCCTTCGGCGCACGCCGTAGAAAGGGCTGTTTCGCCGTTTAACACCGTGGCGGAAATGGTTTTTGCCTGCGTTTGCACGGTGAGAGTAACCGTTTGCTCGTCGAAATTCGGAAGGATAGTAAGGTCCTCGATATAAGCGGCGGGGAGGCTTTCCATCCAAACCGTTTGCCAAATGCCCGACTGCGCCGTATACCAAATGCCTTTTGCCGCAAGCAGCTGCTTGCCGCGCCCCTGTTCGCCGCACTCGGTGGGATCGGTAACCTCTACGGTAAGGCGGTTTTCCCCCTGAGATAGCGCGCCGGTAACGTTGCAGGTAAAGGGCGTAAAGCCGCCTGCGTGGCTACCCACCTTTACGCCGTTAAGGTATACCGTTGCAAAGGCGTCTACCGCGCCAAAGTGGAGCAAGGTATGCGTGCGGATAAAGTTTTGCGGCAGGGTGAAGGTGCGCTCATACCGCAGCGTTTGCGTAGGGGTTAAGGGGGGCATTTCCACGCCTGAAAGGCGGGCTTCGGGCGAGAAAGGAACGGTGATGGTATACTCCTGCTCCTCTCCCCTTTCGCCGGCGACGAAAAGACGCCAAGCGCCGTTTAAATTAAAATAACTGTCCCT
>JAFOHH010000095.1 GCA_017421905.1 Clostridia bacterium | reverse complement strand
TTTACACCCAACCAAGGATAGGGCGCAAGCCGTAAGGGCTATGATGCTTAAAACGGTTATTAACTTTTTCATACGGTTCCTCCTAACTTTTTTATTTTCCCCCGACAATCGTATACTATGCGTGGGTTTTCATATTCTTCGTCTATATTATACACCCGCTTGGGGGCGTTGTCAATAGGCGGCGGTTTTTTTGCAGACGGCATCGGCACAAAATTGCTGGTCCTGTGCCAAAATTTGGGATTTTTTGGAGAAAAGAGAAAGAATTTTCCTAACTTGGTTGCATTTTATACGATATGCCGTTACAATAAAATAGAACTTTCCGCAACCGATGAAAAGCGGAAAAATTTTGCGCTTATTGTGCTATTTGCGAGGTAAAAAATGTACGACCTTAAAAACTTTACGTTAGATGAAAAAATCCGTTTGCTGACAGGCATTGACGCTTGGCGACTTTATATGGCGGACGGCAAGCTGCCCGAAGTATTTTTATCGGACGGGCCGCACGGTCTGCGCCGTGTGGGCAACCCCAAAGAAGGCGGCGGCGACACCACTATTTTTGCAACCGCTATGCCCAACGTTGTAAACCTTGGCAACGGCTGGGACGAGGGGCTTGCACGCCTTTCCGGCAGCACCATTGCCGACGAATGCGTAATGCACGGCTCCGACGTGCTGCTTGCACCCGGGGTTAATATTAAACGCTCCCCCTTATGCGGCAGAAACTTTGAATATTTTTCCGAAGACCCCGTTCTTGCAGGCAGACTGGGCAAAGCCTTTATTGAGGGCGTGCAAAGCAAGGGCGTGGGTACTTCTTTAAAGCATTACGCGCTAAACAACAGCGAAAACGACCGCTATAGCGCAAGCAGCGAAATTGACGAACGCACCATGCGCGAAATTTATCTTACCCCCTTTGAAATTGCGCTGCAAGCCAAGCCCACTACGGTTATGTGCTCCTACAACAAAATTAACGGTATTCACGCATCGGAAAACCGCTACTTATTAAAGGATATTTTGCGCGACACCTTTGGGTTTGAAGGCATCGTTATTTCCGACTGGGGTGCATGCCACAACCGCTTTAAGTCCTTAAAGGCTACCTTAGACCTTTGTATGCCCGAAAAGGGCGACGCCTTTGACCAAGTAAAAGAGGCGTACGAAAAGGGCTGGGTAAGCGAAGAGGATATTGACTACTGCGCTGAAAACGTGCTTACCTTTATTGCACGCTTACAAGAAATGAAAAAAATTCGCAAGGTAGAGTGGACCAAGGAAGAGCGTCACGAAAATACCGTAAAAATTGCCACCGAAAGCATGGTTCTGCTGAAAAACGACGACGGCGTTTTGCCTTTGAAAAAGCGTTCTATTTGCGTGCTTGGAGAGCTTGCTAAAAAGCCTGCCATTTGCGGCGGCGGCTCTTCGCACGTTCGCACCGAATATACGCAAAAACATCTTGCCGACCTGTTAAAAGAAACGCTTGAGGTTGAAGTAGATTACGAGGACGCTTACCACGGCCACACCTGCGGCCTCGTTGGGGCACGTTCTTCCATCGAACGGGCGGCAAAAGCCGACCAAGTAGTGCTTGTTGTGGGAGAGGATACCTCGCTCGTTTGCGAGGCGATGAACCGCACGGCTCTGCGCCTCCTGCCCAAGCACGAAATGCTAATTGAAAACGTTGCGCGCGTAAACGAAAACGTAATCGTCGTTATCGAGGCGGGCAGCGCAATTGACACCTCGCCCTGGCAACACCTTGTAAAGGGTATTTTGTACGCAGGATACGGCGGCGACGGCACGAACGAGGCTATTTGCGCCCTACTGTGCGGAAAATCCGTGCCTTGCGGCAAGCTTTCGGAAACCTTCCCCTTTGCGGCGGACGACGTCGTTTCCAACCCCAACTATGCGCGCGGCGGCATTGACCGTTATGAAGAAGGCATTTTATACGGCTACCGCGGTGCGGAATATAACGAAATCCCCGTACTGTACCCCTTTGGCTACGGACTTTCTTACGCGGCGTTCGATTACGAAAACTTAACGGTGGAAAAAACGGGAGATGCCTCCTGCACCGTTTCCTACGACGTAATTAACCGCTCCGATTTCCCCGCAAAGGAAATTTCCGAGGTGTACGTGCGCGATATTTCCTGCCGTGTTCTTCGCCCCGAAAAGGAATTAAAGGCGTTTAGCAAGGATTTGATTCCCGCCAACGGCAAAAAGCGCGTTAGCGTTACCCTGACCGAGCGCGATTTTGCTTATTACAGCGTAAACTTAAAGGACTGGTACGTGGAAAACGGTGCGTTTGATATTTTGGTTGGCGCATCTTCGGATGATATTCGCCTTTCCGCACGCTTTACCGCTACTCTTCCCGAAGAAAAACAGTTTACCTAATACGGGCAAGGGTCCTTAGCACCGCGCGCTTAACGGCGGCGCAAATAATAACGTTTATTAAAAACAAAAGGCTTTCCGTTCTCTCTGCATTTTTAGCGGAGAATTTGCGGGCGTAGAAACCTCGGCAGAGAACTTGTTTTCTCTGCCGATTTGTGTTATAATGGGACTAACAAAAAGCCTCCCTTGTGTAAAGGGAGGTGGCAGCCGAAGGCTGACGGAGGGATTGTAAAAAAGCCCAAAATAGCAGGAAACAATCCCTCAGTCGCTAACGCGACAGCTCCCTTTACACAAGGGAGCCTTTGGATGCGCTCGTTCATCTTTAGGGAATGGGCTTTGCCCGAAGCCTTTGTAATACAAAGGCGAAACTGGCGATAAAGCA
>JAFOHH010000094.1 GCA_017421905.1 Clostridia bacterium | reverse complement strand
GGGGATTGTCCCTTCGCCGATCAAATGGCTACTCTTTCGCAAAATAAAAAACGCAAGCAGTCGAGTAATTCGGCTGCTTTTTTATTACGCAAAAGCCGCAAGATTACCCTTTCGCACAAAAAAATTCGCCTCCTCATAAAATAAAGCATAACGGAGGCAATTATGAATCAGTTGTTTGGAACGGATGGAATACGCGGCGCGTTCGGAAGGGATATGACGCCGCGCCTTTGTTTTTACGTGGGGCGTGCGCTCGCCGCCTTAACCGCTACCCCAACGGTAGTAGTGGGGAGAGATCCTCGCCCCAGCGGAGAAAGCCTAACTGCCGCTCTCGTTTCCGGCCTTACGGCAGGCGGTGCAACTGCGCTTACTTGCGGCGTAGTGCCTACCCCTGCGCTTTCCTTTTTAATGCAGAAACGTCATGCTGATTTCGGTGTGATGATCACCGCTTCTCACAACCCAAAGGAGGATAACGGCATTAAAATTTTCAACCGCACGGGGCAAAAAGTTACGCGCTGTCAGGAGCTGCGCATAGAGTCGCTCGTCCACGCCCTTTTTCGGGGAGAAGAGTTTCCCTATATCTGCGGCAAGGTAAAGCGCATTTCCGCCAAGCCTTATCGGGAGCATTTGGAAAGCCTTCCGCCCCTAATCGGCGTTTCCGTCGCGCTCGATTTAGCGCGCGGCAGCGCATGCACGTACGCGGCGCGCGCCTTTCAAAAACTGGGCGCAACGGTATATCTATCGGGCAGGAGAGATTTTAGCGGCAGGCTGGGCATTAACGAAAATTGCGGCGCAACGCATCCTGCCGTTCTTTCTGCCTTTACGAAAAAATGCGGCGCAGACCTCGGCTTTGCCTTCGATGGCGATGCCGACCGCGTTCTTCTTTGCGATAAAAGGGGAAAGCTATACGGCGGCGACGAGATTTTGTATCTCCTCTCCGTTTGGCGGGGCGCGGAGGAGGTCGTTGGCACGGTTACCACCAACGGCGGTATAGAGGCAGCCCTCCTTTCGCGCGGCGTGGGGTTTTCCCGCGCGGCGGTGGGCGACCGCAACGTTACCGCCCAAATGATAGAGCGCGGCGCAACCTTGGGTGCAGAAAGCTCCGGGCACGTCGTATTTTTCCCCGAAATGATTACGGGCGACGGTATTTTTACCGCCCTTTTTATCGCAGGGCTATACCGCACCCTTGGCGAAGGGTTTTATTGCCGCGGCTCGTACGTCCTCTATCCGCAAGTTTCGCTTTCCGTTTCCACGGCAAGGGGAAAAGACCTTCTCTCCCTGCCTACGGTAAAGGAGGCAATTGCAAAAGCAAACGGCTTTCTTGGAGAAGGGGGAATGCTTCTCGTTCGCCCCTCGGGCACGGAAAATAAAATTCGCATTTTAGCGGAAAGTCAAACGCTAAAAAAAGCAAAGCGCGCCGCAACCGAGGTGCAAACGGCGCTAATTACCGCCCAACAGCAAAACCTTTCGCATAGTCCTTGCTCGGTTGCGTCTAAAGAGGTGTAGATATGTGCAGTATTTTTGGATATACGGGCGCATTTCCTGCCGCGCCTTTCGTAAAGCAGGGGCTTATCGATCTCACCTACCGCGGTTACGATTCCGCAGGCATTGCCGCGCAAAACGGCCGTACGGTAACCGTTAAAAAGGGGGTGGGTAGCATCACCGCCGTAAAGGGGATAGAAGAGCTCCTTGGCACTTGCGCAATCGGCCATACGCGCTGGGCAACGCACGGCGCAGTTTGCGAAAAAAACGCCCATCCCTTTACCGTGGGAGAATTTACGGTGGTACATAACGGCATTATCGAAAACTTCCGCCCCCTAAAACACATCTTAACGGAGGAGGGCTTTACCTTTTCGTCGGATACGGATAGCGAAATTATCGCCGCGCTTTTATGCAAATACCGCTCGCACGGGCTAATCGGGGCTCTGCAAGCGGCTTGCAAGCACCTCGTTGGCTCGTTTGCGGTTGCGGCAATTAGCAGTAAAGAACCCACCCTTATCGCCTGCGCGCGGCAAGCAAGTCCGCTTTTGGTGGGGCAGGGGAAAGACGGTTTTTTCCTTTCCAGCGACGCCAACGCCATTGCTCCGCATACGCGCTCGGTCGTTTCGCTTTCCGATGGCGATTTTGC
>JAFOHH010000093.1 GCA_017421905.1 Clostridia bacterium | reverse complement strand
CGGTGGCCTTGATGATCCGCAGGCACTGCTTTACGGGAACGTCGCCTTCGCCGACCACCGTACCGCAGAAGTAGTTGCCGCCCCGGGCTGAACGGCTTTAAGCTCAGCGCAACGCCTTTAACCCTTATCATTTCGCTTGGTCTTGGCGTTATCGGCGTTATTTCCACCTTAACCTCCATTAAAATTTTGTCCTACGGCAAAATGTCCGTTTACAGTATGTTTATGATGCTGGGCGGCATGGCTCTCCCCGCCGTATTCGGCGTTATCGTCTTTTCCGAGCAGGCAACCGACTTTAAAATTATCGGTATGATCGTCCTCGTCGTTTCCCTCGTGCTTTCCGCAAGGGATAAGCAATCGGAAATTAAAAGCAAATCCATCGGCATTTTCTATTTACTGTGCCTGCTTGCCTTTACCTTAAACGGTACAAACAGCGTTCTTTCCAACATTCAAGGCAAGGGCTGGGCAGAAGGTGCTAACAATATGGTTTGGGGCATGGAAGTAACCGACCTTTACGATTTTATGGTATGGACGCGTCTTTTCACCGTGCTTTTGGCTGCAATTACCTTCTGTATCGTAATGTTCGTCAGCAAAAAAGAAGTACGCGCACAATCGTTCGTTTCCGTTAAAAAAATCTTCAAAAAACAACCGATTCTCGCCGCCGTTTTATACACGACGATTTCCGTTTGCGGCTTTGTTTGCCAACAAATTTGCACGCCGCATATCGATGCCTCCGCACTTTATCCCATCACCACGGGCGGAACGGTCGTTCTTTCGGCAATTTACGGCAGATTCCTTTATAAGGAAAAAACCTCTTGGTTTATGTGGATGTGCATCGGCCTTACCGCGCTTGCAACGGTATTCTTTATGTTTGGAGGAATGTTCCCCACAACCTGGTTTGCAGGATTGTTTTCCTAATTTTTGTTAAAACGAATATTCACAACTCAATGCATAAAAAACGCGCCGCAGGCTTTTGCCCGCGGCGCGTTCGTTTTATTGTAAAATTCAGTTTTTTAGCCTTTCGGGGCGCAACCCGTGCTTACAGCAGGGGAATGGTTGCCAAAAAGTTAATATCGGTACGGTAAGCGGCGTCGCCTTCGGCAAGAACAAACACCTTCTTTTCCAAAATACCGCCGGCCTTTGCAATTAGGTCAACAAGCCCTTGCAAGCTTCCGCCCGTGGAAATTACGTCGTCTACAATGCCAACCTTTTTGCCTTTAATCAGGTTTACGTCGTGCTGGCTTAAATACAAGTGTTGTACGTCGCCCGTGGTAATCGATTTTACAGCAACTTCAATTCCGTCTTGCATATAAAGCTTTTTGCTTTTGCGGGCAACTGCATAATATTCGTGTCCAATTTCTCTTGCCACGCAGTGCGTAAGCTGCAAGCCCTTGGATTCTGCCGTAATCAACACGTCGCAATCCTTTACGTATTGCGCTAACGATTTTGCACAGTGCTCGGTTAACTTTTGGTTTCCGTGCAGGTTAAAAAAAGCAATATTAATGCCGCTGGGTAAGGGAAGAACGGGCAGCTCTGCAACTACGCCGTTAATGTCAACTTTAAAAACTTCGTTCATTGGTAAAATCCTCCTTAACAATACTATTGTATCACAAATAAAAAAAAATGCAATAATTTTCCAAAAAATTTTCAAAAAGAATTGACAACTCCCTCCTTTTCGTGTACCCTAAAAGTGAAAATGAAAGTGAAAGTGAAAGGAGAAAAACTTTGAGCGTAACCATATACGATATTGCCCGTTTAACGGGAACGAACATTACCGCAGTATCCCGCGCCTTTCGTAAGGATTCTAAACTGTCCAAAGCCAAGCGAGAGCTCATTTTAAAGGTAGCTAAAGAGCAAGGCTATCGCCCCAACTCGGTAGCGGGTAGTCTTTCTCGTAAAATCATTCATATCGGCGTAGCTTACCGCTACGAAATCCCCGATTTTGCCGAAGAGCAGCTGCGCGGTATTCAGGAGTGCGCCACCCGCCTTGTCGATTTCCGCGTTAAGGTAGAAATCGTGAAATGCACGTCCTCCAAGCAGGTAGAAGAAACGCTTTGGTATTTTGCCCAAAAGGGTTACGAGGGCGTTCTTACCAACTGCCTCCCTGCGGGGCAAAACGAAGAAGCCTTTGTCAATGCGCTGGAAGATCAAGGCGTTGCCGTTGCTCTTTTAACTACCGATCGCCCCACCTCCAAGCGTTCTATTGCGGCGGTAAACGACGTAAACACGGCAGGTGCAATTGCATGCGATTTATTAAAGATGTTGGGCGCAGGCAGAGAAGTTTTGTTGTTCACCGGTACGCGTGGATACGTGCACGACGGCATCGTGCAAGGCTTTCGCACCCGCGCAGAAGAAATTGGCGTACGCCTTGCAGATGTGGTCGAAACCGAGGATCAGCCCGAGCGGGCCGAGTTTCTTGCCAAAGAGGCACTTGCCTCCCACCCCGGTGTTACGGGCATTTACGTTACCTCGGCAAACTCCATTCCCGTATTAAAGCAGGTCGTTTTGGCAGGGAAGGCTCACAAGGTGCGCATTATCACGTCCGACGTCTTTTCCGCTCTTTCCGCATTTATTAGGGAAGGAACGGTAGATGCAACCATCTATCAAGCCCCTGCCCGTCAGGCGGAACTAGCTTTGGAAAATCTCTATTTATATCTTGTTTCGGGGGAAGCCCCAAGTGTTGTCACCGTTTCTCCGGAAATTGTCGTTGCAGGAAACCTACATTTGTATGAAACCGAACGAAAACGCAACTCTTAAGTATAAAATTTTACGTTAAGGAAATTATTTGTGGTATGAAAGTTACGTTAAACCCAGATGCAGAAGTAGTAAAAATGATTAAGGACGGCTTGAAAAAAACGGGCGGATATTGTCCCTGCCGCAGAGAACGCACCGAGGAAAACAAGTGCATCTGCCAAGAATTCCGCAGCCAAATGGCAGACCCTTCGTTCGAGGGGTTTTGTCATTGCCTTCTCTATTATAAGTCTAACGAAGAATAATTCCTCCTCGCGCGCTATTACGCTATTATAAGCTATTATAAGTAGAACGGGGCATATCCTTCATTATTATAAGTAGAACGGGGCATATCCTTCATTTTTTTGCACCGCATAGCCTATCGCATCAGCGATAGGCTTTTATTTTGCCCGCAGTCCTATTTTTCTTGCGCCAAATTTCGCCGCAAACCGCTTGCTTTTCCTCTTTTTCGGCAAGCGCGGTGTGATAGGATAACTTTACAAAAAGCGCGCCTGCTGCAAAAACAGAACGCCCCGCCTTATCGGCAAAAGGAGAGAGTATGACGGTTTATGCCGAAACGGTTTTTTTAGAAAATTTCATCATCGATGCCGCTCTGCTTTCGGCGGTAGATCGCACCCTGCACGCCCAAACCGCGCGCAAACGCAAGCTGCTCGGGGCGCTTCTCGGCGCGCTATTTGCCGCAATTACCCCCGTAATTTCTCTGCCACCCCTCCCTTTTTTTGCGTTAAAACTTGCAGTTGGGGTGGGCATTTCCAAATGCGGCGTGCAAACGCGGGGCAAAAAACGGTTTGCGCTATCTTATCTTCTTTTTTTATGCTACACCTTTTTGCTCGGTGGCACGGTAATCGGTGCGGCGCACGTAGCGTTTGGCAGGGCAATCTTGCCATACGACCCTTTCTCCGCCCTTTTTTTATCCGCTTGCTATTTGTTGTTTTATGCGTTAAAAGCCGCCCTTCTTTCGGCAAGAAAAATAAACGCCCTGTCTTCCTTTTATTATCAGGTAAGCTTTTTTTGCGAAGGAAAAAAGCACGTCTGCCGCGCTTATTTCGATAGCGGAAACCACCTGCAAGCGAGAGAGCAAATCCCCTTTTTCGTCGCAGGAAAGTCTCTTTTTTCCCGGCTCGTTACT
>JAFOHH010000092.1 GCA_017421905.1 Clostridia bacterium | reverse complement strand
GTTCGGGATACGTAAAGCTTCTCGGCGAGCTCCTCTTGTGTAAGCCCCTTTTGTTTTCTTAATTCTTGAATCTTTTCATTAAATTCCATATCAAATCCTCCATATATTGCATTATATTCTCACCGACAAACTAGATTTTGATTATCTTTTCTTATAAATCACAAGTTCGGGATTCTCACAGTTTTCCTCATATGTGCATACGAGCAGGAAATCCATGTTGGCGACAATTCCGTAGCATTTTGTTTCTCCCTCAAGTTGACTGCCAAGATAGGTATGCTTATCGTCAAGGAATTTCACTTTTTCTCCGTTTGGTAGTGTGTATTCCATATTGACAAATTCGCCGGGCAACACGTTTAAATTCTTTACATTAGGCAACCCCTCGATATACAAAAGTGTGTTAAATTCGTTTATCAGCTGCTCTTTGAATTCTTCGAGTTTTTCTTTCCCACCGATTTCAGCATATCGCTTCCAAATATCGAGAGTGTATTCACCGTCGGCATAACACCATTTGCAGTATTCCTCATTGAAATTGCCGTCGGTTTCTTTGCTTATATTACAGTCCTCAAGAGGCATACCGCAGCACCCGCAAATAAGTTCTCTCGGAGAACCGAGAAGCGTGTTAATCGACACGTCAAACAACTGTGAAAGAAGTTTGAGAGTATCTATGTTCGGTATAGTTTCTCCCGTTTCCCAGCGTGAAACAGCTTGTCTTGTTACGAATACCTTTTCCGCAAGTTTCTCTTGCGAGAGTCCTTTTTTCGTTCTTAATTCGTAGAGTATATCTTTCGTTTCCATAAAATCACCACCTTTGTTAGCTGTGATTATATTATAGCACGAGCTGTTGGCATTGACAAGCAACTGTCTGTTGCTGTCTGCTCGACAAATTCTTATTTATTGGTGAGTTTATTATATCAAAAAAACAAATTAAATTCAAGCGATTATGCGTAGACAAAAAAACTCGACTTATGAAAAGTCGAGTTTAATAAATTATTAAATTTAAAATCCCTATGGGAAGAGCGGCAAGCCGAGTTTTTTGTTTGGGATATTTATTTTAGGAAAGGCTTAATCGCTAAACGCGGTTAAGGTATAAACCAGCTTGCCAAGGCCGTAAGGCATTTCCGAAGCAATGGTAAGGGGTACGTTTTTGTTTTTGCCTACTTCAAGGCCGATTAACAATTCGTATGCCGCGCCGCTCATCGTGGTGGTAATAGCCATTTGGGCAGGCAGTACGGTAAACTGCGTTTTTTCGCCGTTTACGGTAAGCTCGTGCACGTAGGGGTCTACGCTATCAACAGCAAAGGCCATAGGTGCTTTTTTGCCGTTAATTACGTCGATGGTGGAAAACTGCGCGCCGCTGCCCTTTTTAATGGAAAAGGCACGGATAATAAACAAAAGTGCGTCGTTATCGAAAAACGCGCCCGCCTTTAGCTTTTTGTAGGTGCGGCTGGGGGTAGAGTTTTCCAAGGGCTTATCGTATGCGCCCGTTTCCGCATTTTTTTGATACAGCGTGGTGGTCGCCTTTTTGCCTTCGTAATCGTACGAAATAGCATATTTCATATCGTAGCGGTTTAATTCGTAGCCGTCAATCGTTTGGGCAACGCCCGTTTGCAAAATGGTTTTTTCGGAAGAAACGGGAAACAAGCTATACGTATTAATTTCGTGCAACAGCGTTTTAGAGGTAGTTACGTCGTTTACCGCAATTTCTTCACCCGTGGCGCGTACGGTGTATTTACCCGTAATTACCGTTTCCGTTTCGTATTCGAGGTAGGAAAGATCTCCCACTCTTTTAGGCGTTAATTTGGTGGTATACGTGCCGGAAATTAAAGTAAAATCGTAGCCCGAAACGCTTTCAAATGCGGAGGGCTGCTGCATAATGGTATAGGTATAAACTGCGGGGATGTCTTTATTCCAAGAAGAACCGAGCGCAACCGAAGAAACGGTGGCACTGCAGCCGGATAAAACGAACGCCGCACAAAGGAAAAGCGCAAGGGCGCAAAGGCGTTTTTTCATAAACGGCCTCCTTTTGAGGTTGATGAAAAGATTATAACACAAAAAAAGGGGAAACACAAATAAAAATATGGAAAAGACGGGCAAAATGTGTTATAATAGTAAAAAATACGAAAAAAGAGGTTTTTTATGGCAACCGTATTTTATTGCAACGGCGTGCACGCTGCCATTACGGCGGCGGCAAAGTGCATAGATAAGGAAAAGGAATACGTCGTTTTTGCAGACGACAAAGCAACCGTTTCCTTAGAGGCTGCTATTTTAGAGCAGGCGAAAAACCACGTTTGCTTTAACGTAACGGTTACGTCGTTTACGCGCTATCTTTCCCGCAGCGGCAAAACCTGCCCCGCTTTAACGAAGGAGGGGAGCAGTATGGCCATTCGCCGTATTTTATCCAAGGAAAAAGCGTACGACGTACTCCCTTCTTCCACGCAAAAAAAACACCTTGCCGCCTCTTTATACGAAATGCTTGCCCAGCTGAAATCGGCTTGCATCAAGCCCGAGGCTCTCCTTTGCGCTGCCGAAGAAGAAAGCGGGCTTTTATCGCTGAAATTAAAGGATTTATCCGCGCTTTACACCGAATACGAGGATTATTTAGAGCAAACGGGCTTTACCGATCAGGGCGGCTATCTTTCTTTGCTCCCTGCCTATCTGCGCGCCTTTTCTCCCTTAAAGGGGAAGGAGGTTTTCCTCGTTGGGTACACCTCTTTCACGAGGCAAATGCAAGAAGTGCTTACCGCCTTGTTTGAAACGGGCGCAAGGGTAACGGGCTTTTTCCCAACGGGGGCGGCGGCGGAAACCAAAGCCGCAAGAGAGGCGTTTTTAACTGCCGCCCAAAATGCGGGAGAGGAGGTAAAGGAGGGGGACATGCACGCCTTTTCCGTACAAACCTGCCCCGCCGCAGAGCATTTGCGCGCCCTTTTGGGTTCTGTTAAAAACTATAAAGGGGAGAAAAAGTTGGCAACGAACGCCGTGGGCATTCTTGCCGCATCCTCTCCAAGCGAGGAGGCGGAGTTTGTTGCGCG
>JAFOHH010000091.1 GCA_017421905.1 Clostridia bacterium | reverse complement strand
ATGAATTCTTCTTCGGTGAGCCAGCCGTTTGTGATGACCTTTTCGTGTACGAGCGAGATCATGCCGTAGCCGCCGCCAAAGGAAACCGCGCCGATTTTTAAAAAGGTGAGAAACAACAGTAGGTAAATACTCATTGGCGTTTTTCCCCCTTCCCCTTGCGGGAAAGATAACCGACGGCGTAAAGCATAACGGCAAGCGCCGCGCTAATTAAAACGTAGAACACGGAGGAAAATTTTACCGAGAAAAAGGCAAAGGCAAGCATGCAGGAAAAGGTAATTACCGTAACGCAAACGTTAAAGGCGGTATGCGGCAATTTTTTTAACATTTTAAGCCCTGCGGAAAGAATGAGAAAAACCACGCACACCTGCACGCCGGAAAACGCCGCCGCAACCCATTTGTTTGCCAAAAATTGATCTAAAAAGAGCGAAATGGCATAAATGATAACAAAGGAAGGAATACACACGCCCACCGTGCAAACGATAGAGCCGAAAATTTTACCCACCTTGTAGCCGATATAAGTAGCCGCGTTAATGGCGATAGGCCCGGGGGTAGACTCTGCAATGGCAACCATATCCATAAACTCGTCGTGATCTAATAGATTTTTTTTGCTAACGAACTCGTTTTCAAGAAGTGAGAGCATAGCGTAACCGCCGCCAAAGGTAAAAAGACCTATTTTTAGCATAGTAAAAAATAAAAGCAGTAATTTTTTCATTTTCATCCTTAAAAGCCGTTTTTACGGCGTTTTATTTAAAAATCCGCCTAATCGGGCGGATTTATTGTGTAAGAAAAGGAATTTTATCCTTGGATAAATTGTTTAAAAGAGGGGGAGCACCCACGGCAAAGCGCAAAAGCCTGCCCTTTTACCGCGCTTGGCAAAGCCAAAGAATATTTTAACGGTAAATAACCGTTTTTTCCTTTTGCAAGCGATCTAAATGCTTAATTTCTTCCCGTTCTCTTTTAACAAGAGCGTTTGCCATAGCCTGCATCAAATCCTGCTCTAACAGCTTTTCCCCTGCTACGGTGCATTTTTCCACCGCCTTTTGGTAGCGATTGAGTAGCACGTGCGCCACGGGAAGGTTGGATTCTTCGTACAATTCGTAAGCGGCGCGCACGCGGTATGCAAGGGCAGTTTTTTGATTTTTTAACGGTTCAATCACCTCGCGATGGCGAGAAACAAACCCCTTTTCTCCGCTGATTAAACCGAAGTACAAAATTTCCGCACGAATCGCAAGGGCGGAAGAGTCGCTGACGTAATCGGTAAGCGTTTCCAAGCGCGCGTACGTTTGTGCGAGGTCTGCAAAATTGCCTTGGTCTAAAAAGTAGGTTGCCCTTACGGTGAGAAGGGCGATAAAGTTAACGTCGTCCTCCTGCACGGTGGGGAGGTTAAATAAATACGCGGGATTAATTTCGCGCGGGCGCTTACCCGAAAGCAGCTCGCCTTCCGCACACATAACGGCAAGCATAATTTTTACCGAAGGAGTGTTTTTCCAAAGAGCGAAGAGGAGTTCTCCATCCGTTTGCTCCGAGCCTTCGGAAGGAATCAGGTTGGAAAAAAACTCTATCGTAGCCGTAACCACGCCCACCCCAAGAAGGGCGTACGCCCAAAAAGGAATGACGGGCGAAAAGCGGATAACGAGCGCACAGCAAGCAAAATAAACCAGCGTACCTACCAGCCCGCCGATGGCAAATACCGCCGTTTTACGACGGATTTTCTCCCCCGATTTGGGCAACATTGCCGTTCTGCCACCGCCCTCCTTTACAAAACGCACCCTAAAAGAGCCGTTTTCGCGTTCGACTTCTAAAAACCAAACGCGGAAGGAAAGCAAGCGCATGCCGGCAAGCGTTCCAAACAAAATATGCCCCACTTCGTGAAAAAGAGGATGCAAAAACGCGGAAAGCACGCCGCCCAAAGGGGTTACGCAAGCAAACAAAATGAGCCATTCGGCATGTAGCGCGCCGCCCTCTTGAAAGGGGTCGTACAAATGCACGCCAAGGGCAAGAAAAACGCCTAGCAGTAAAATGCCGATTACGCCGAGCAAGGCGCGAAGCAAGCGTATCGTTTTTAATTTCATATCATTTTCCTCCGAGCAAGAAGCTGTGCGTATCCCTCTATATTATCGCTATCGCTAGCTATAAACGAGGGCGCACCGATGGCGGTAAGCACCGTTTTCATCCATACCGCTCCCACGTAAAGGAGATCGGCACGGCCGGGATGCACACCTGCGGCAACGCGTTCTTCTACGCTTGTTCCCTTTAATTTCTCGATAACGGATTGCAAAGCGGAAAGGGTAACCGCGTGCCCCGTAACTTTTTCCGGATCGTACGCCGTAAGAGAGAGGTCGAACGCGGCAAGCGAGGTTGCCGTACCACCGATTCCTACGAGCGGCAGAGTGGAAAGCGCGCCGTACTGCGCTGCTTGCGGCGTGCAAAATGCGGAAAGCTTTTCGTCGTCCTCTCCGCACAGGTTTTTTAACACTACGCACCCAACGGGGAGGCTTTTTGCCGCAATACCCTCTTCCGTTTTTACGGCAAGCTCGGTAGAAGCGCCGCCGATATCGATAATTGCGCCGCAAGCGCCCTTTAATGCGCCCAAAACGCCGATTTCCGCCTCTTCCTCACCCGAAAGAATTTCCACGGGGATACCCGTTTTTTGCTGAACTAGGCAAGCGAAATCTCTTCCGTTTTGCGCTTTGCGAACGGCCTCCGTTGCGTACGCGTAAAAGGCGGTTGCGCCCGAGGCTGCCGCGCTTTCTTTTAACAAAAGCATAGCCTCTACGGTGCGGCGCATGGGTTCTTCTTGCAAAATGCCGAAATGAGCAAGCCCCTCGCCAAGGCGGGTGGTAACGAGCTGTTTTTTTAGCGTGGCTTGTCCACGAACGAGCCCCATTCGCACCGAATTAGAGCCGATATCGAAAATAGCAATCATAATATCCTCTGGAAAAGGGGGGTTTTTATTTCCTTCCCCCAAAAAGGGAAAAAGCCGCCCAAGGGCGGCACGAAAAAATTAGTCTTCTCCCGTAAAACGGGTTTCATCGGGAAACATCAATCCGTATTTACGCGCCAAAAGCTCTGCCTGCCAGGCCGTTTTGCGGCTTTCGAGTTCTTGCTCTTGCGAGGTGATTTGCTGCTGTAGGGCGGCTTTACGCGCCTCTAAAGCGGCTTTTTGCTTGCGAACGGCAGAATAGGTTGCCGTTTGATACACCAGCACCACCACCAAAACAAATAAAAATAACACACAGACAACCGTTGTAGAAGCGACTAGTCGGCTTTTTTTCTCTTCCGTCATAAAGACCTCTTTAGGTTTGCGGCGGGAAAGAATTGCTACTTTTGCGCCGACGAACTCTTTTTTCTTTGATTATACCATTTTGCAAGCGGTTTTGCAACCAAATCGTGCAAAAAAATGCGCATAAGCAAAAAACCGCACAAAACGCCTGCCGCCATATAGGGGCGAAAGGTAGGAAAGCGGCATAAATACGATAAAAGAATAAACGCAGGCAATGCGGCGGTGAAAAACAGAAAGTCAAGTACGGCCTGCCAAACGCGCGGCGCAAGTAGCACCCTTTGAAAGAGTGGCTTTTGAAAGAGCGGCCTGGGAGGCACGAACAGCGATTTTAAAATGCCCAGCAAAAGCCCGTATGCAAGGCAGGAGCAAAAAACGGCAAGCTGACCTTGGGAGGGAAACAGCACGGCGCACCTACTTTATCAACTTTTTTAAAAAAGGTTGCTTACGCCCCGTATAGCGCACGGAAAGGACCTTTCCCTCGGCCGTAAAAGAGCCGTTTTCTTCGTTAAAGCTTAAAATTTTAAGATGCTCGCCCAAAACGGTTAGTTTCCCGTCCGGGAGGGATAAGGAAATTTCCGTTTCGGAAAAGCCGTCTACCGAGGTTGCGCCCGAAAGCGTAATACGTCTTTGCCCCGCTACCGTTAAAAGAGTATTGCCGTTATCCGTTTTTTGTTGCTGCGTCATAACCGCCCTCCTAATTCTTTTACCTATACCTATGCAAAGAAAAAGAAAAAAATGAATGCGGCAAGCAAGGGAAAACAATTGGCGGGCAACAAAAAGCCGCGCGGCAAAATTGCCGCGCGGCGAAAAGATTTATTTTTGCCGTTAGTTTAAGTTACGAACCGCTAATTTCTCTACAAAAGGAATATGAGTTACTTTTCCAATTCCATATCGCCAAAGCGAATCCAGCCTCTTTTTCTCATCCATTCGGAAATAAAGAAATTGAGCGCCGCAGGGAGCACGAACATTAAAAGGATAATACCGATAACGCCAAGCGTACCCGTAGTATTTTGGAAGAGGTCGAACACGCCGACAAAGCCGCTCGTGCCCATACCGCCGCCCGACGCACCGCATTTTAATTGAAAAAGACAGGTGGAAAGAGGTCCGCAAATTGCGCTTGTTATAACCATGGGTAGCATAATTACGGGGCGACGCATAATGTTGGGAATTTGCAGCATGCTTGTGCCAACGCCTTGTGAAATGAGTCCGCCTACGCCGTTTTCGCGGAAGGATGCCACGGCAAAACCGATCATATGGCAGGCACAGCCTACCGTTGCAGCCCCACCGGCGATGAGGATAGCCTCTTCGTTTCCGGCAGAAACCTGAGTGGAAACGGCAATCCAAATAGCGGCGGAGGAGGTGGGCATGGTAAGTAAAATTCCCATAATTACGGCAACGACGATGCCCATAACAAAGGGGGTTGCTTTGGTGGCTACGGCAATGAGGTCGCCCAGCTGATTCACAAGCCAAATAAAGGGAAAGGATACGAACACGCCCGCAAAAGAAAGCAATAAGCTGCCGAGGGGTACGAGTAAAATATCCAGCTTGGTTTTACCTGCGTAAAGGCCTACCACTTCGACAACGAGCATTGTAACGACGTACGCGCCGATGGGGTTTCCCGGTGCGCCGAAGGTAAGCGTGGTAAAGGCCGCGCTTTGGCCGGGCATAAGCTTATCGGCAAACGCGCCCACCATACCGGCAACGGCTGCGGAAAATACGAGCAGTTTGTTTTTGCCGAGGGCGTGAGCAATACCAACGCCGATGCCTGCGCCCATAAGCGATTTTGCAACGTTTGCGATATACCGTAGGGTGTTTCCCACGTAATTATTGCCAATCCAACCGACAATTTGCAATAGGATAGTTCCTGCAATTAAGGTTACGAAAAGCCCTTGCGCCATACCCGAAAAGGCGGTGATAAAATACCGCTTGGGGAGCGTTTTGAAATAAGTTTTTACACGGCTAAGAGAGCCGTCTTTTTTCGCAGAAGGTTGCGAGGGGGTTGCGTTTTCTGCGGCAAGTTTTTGCTGTTCTTCCTTCATACAAAATCTCCTTTTAAAAGGACTTTTTATACCGATTCCGTTTCGTGAATCTTTATAAGCGTGTTTTTTACCAGGTCGCAAGACGTAAGGTAATAAGTAATGTCCTTTTTCTTTATTTCCAAATCGGCGCGGGCATCTTTGCCGTGCAGGTGGCCGTATACCACCTTATCTACGCCGTTTTCTTCAAAAATAGCGGTAAAAAGAGAATCCTCTCTCCGCGCGTTAAAGGGCGGAAAGTGCATCATGGCAATTAGGGTATCCCCTTCCTGCTTTAAGGCGTTTGCCGAACGGAAGCACAGTCTAAGCCGTTCTGCCTCGCGCAGGCAAAGGCGGGCGTCTTCCTCGGAAAACTCGGGCGTGCCCTCTACCGACCAGCCGCGACTACCCGTAATAACGACGTTCCCTAGCCGAATTGCATCGTTTTGCAGGGCGTAAACGCCTTGGGGGAGCGCATCGCGAATGCGAGAGATGGAGTGCCACCAATAATCGTGATTGCCGCGGATAAGCACCTTTTTGCCGGGAAAAGAGGCAATGACGGCGATATCTTTCAGCGCGTCGGACAGCTCGATTGCCCAGCTAATATCGCCGGCGATGAGAACGACGTCTTCTTCGCTGACCTTTGCGCGCCAGTCGGCTTCTATTTTTTGCATATAATCCGTCCACGCCGCGCCAAAAACGTCCATGGGTTTATCCGTGGTGGTGGAAAGATGCAAATCGCTAATTGCAAAAATCTTCATACTGCCCCCTTTTCTTATGCCTTTAATTAAACCACTTTTTGCCTATTTTGGCAAGAAAATTGACTTGCTTTTTGCAAAATTTTTATAAAACGGGGAGAGGGGTTCTCGCAAAGCACAAAAAAGCATATGCAAAGAAAAAGAGGAAACGATTGCCTTTTTCCCCTATCGGTGTTATAATAGAAAAAAGCCCCGAGCAAGATGTTCTCCGCTTGGGAAAAGAGGAAATAAAAATGGCAAAATCGAATTCGGTATTCGTATGTGAAAATTGCGGTGCGCAAAGCCCCAAATGGATAGGTAAATGCCCAACCTGCGGCAAGTGGAATACTTACGTGGAGGAGTTTACGGAAGAAGAGCCGAAAAAGGGCGCAAAAATTACCGCTCCTCGGCAAAAGCCCACCCCCCTTGGCGAAGTAAAGCAAGAAAACTTTGCACGGGTAAAAAGCGGCATTAAGGAGCTGGACGGCGTTTTGGGAGGCGGCATCGTACCCGGATCGCTCGTGCTTGTTGGCGGTGAACCGGGCGTTGGAAAAAGCACCCTGCTTACCCAGCTTGCCGGCAACCTTGCCAAAACGCAAAAGGTATTATACGCCTCGGGCGAGGAAAGCTGTTCGCAAGTGAAAATGCGCTGCGATAGACTGGGCGTAAAGGCGGAAAACCTTTCCGTTTTAAACGAAACGGTAATGGAAAGCATCCTCCTTTCGGCAAAGGATTACGACTACTTGATCGTCGATTCCATTCAGGCGGTATTTTTAGAAGAGTTAAATTCTTCCGCAGGCAGCGTGGGACAAGTGAAAGAATGTGCCGCACGACTGATGCGCTTTGCAAAAAGCACGGGCGTTACCGTGTTTATCGTTGGGCAAGTAACCAAGGAAGGAGCAATTGCCGGACCTAAGGTGTTAGAGCATATTATGGATACCGTGCTTTACTTTGAAGGCGAAGTAACGGGCAACTATAAGGTTTTGCGCGCGGTAAAAAACCGTTTTGGCTCGGTTAGCGAGGTGGGCGTGTTTGAAATGCGCGAAAAGGGCATTTTCGGCGTGGAGGACTATGCAGGTATCTTTCTTTCCGCAACGCGCGGAGAGGCGGCAGGATCTGTAGTTACGCCCTTTTTATCGGGCAACCGCTGCGTGCCGGTGGAAATTCAATGCCTTACGGCGAAATCGGTTTACGGTATGCCCCGCCGCATGCCGCTTGGCATTGATTATAACAAGTTAGTTTTACTGCTTGCCGTGCTGGAAAAGCGTGCAGGCGTACCCTTTTACACTTACGACGTATATATGAACGCCGTTGGCGGCATGAAGGTAGACGAGCCTGCTGCCGACCTTGCCGTGGCGCTTGCCGCCGTTTCCGCAGCGCGCAATACCGCCGTGGAAAAGCACACCGCCGTATTTGGCGAGGTGGGACTTACGGGCGAAATTAGACCCGTGCATTTTGCCGAAAGCCGCATTGCCGCCTGCAAAAAGCTGGGCTTTAACCGCATCGTTCTACCCAAAGGCAATTACGCCGCCGTTAAAGACGTGGCAAAGGACGTGGAGCTTGTACCCGTTTCCTACCTATGGCAGGCGGTAAAAGCCCTTTTCCCCGAAAGCGGTAATTGAGAACGCCGTCCGTTTGGCGAAACGGAAAGCCCGACACAGCGCAAACCTTTCAAGAGAACCTTTCTCATACCAACAAAACTTTAATAAGCGCAACAAAAAAGCCTCCCGATTCGGGAGGCTTTATCATTTGGTTTATTGCTTACCAAGCGGTGGGTACGCCTTCAACGTATCTCCAGCCGTTTTCGGTTTGCGTTTCGGAATAGAAGTAAAGGTTTTGTACGGATGCAAGTGCACCGTTACCCATGTTCGATTTATTAAGAACTACTTTTAAAGTGTCCCATTCTTCTGCCGTGCCAAGGTAGTAAACCTTAGTGTTTGCTTTGCTTACTCTATAGAAAGCGTTCTTTTCTACTTCGGCTAAGTTTTTGCCGATAACCAAGGTTTCGATACCTGCTACAGCGGAGAAGGCTTGGTTTCTTACCTTGTTAACGCCGTTACCGATAATAACCGTTTTAAGAGAAACTGCTTCTTGGAAAGCGTATTCGTCGATAAACGTGGTAGCAACGTCGGAATCGGCAGCGATCGTTACAGAGGTAAGTGCCTTACAGAATTGGAAGGATCCTTTACCAACTTTTGCTACCGTGGAGGGAATAACGACCTCGGTAAGGCTTTCGCAGTTGGAGAAAGCAGATTCACCGATTTCGGTAAGATATTCGTGGAAGGTAACCGATTCAAGCGATTTGCAGTGAGAGAATACACCCTTGTTTAATTTGGTTACGCCTACGGGGATTTCTACTTGCGGAAGAGAAATGCAGTTATCGAAAGCGAAGTCGCCAATCGAGGTTACGTTTTCGCCAATGGTAAGGCTTGTAAGCGCATCGCAACGGTTAAATGCACCTTTGCCGATTTCGGTAAGAGATGCGGGGAGGGTAACCGTTTCAACCGATTCGCAATAGTCGAATGCGTAATCGTCGATTTTTTGGATGGAGTTACCAAAGGTAATGGACTTAATGTTGTAGCCCTTATAGAAAGCGTTTTTGCCGATTTGCGTTACGCCGTTACCGATCACTACGGTTTCGAGCGCGCTGCAAGAATCGAAAGCGCTTTTACCGATTTGCGTTACGCTATCTGCAATCGTAACCGTTTTTAAGCCCTTTAAGCTAGCAAAAGCATAGTCGTTAATCTTTTTAACGCCCGTGGGGATTTCTGCATTAACGAGCTTTTTGCCATCGATGTAAAGATAATATTTATTTACGGAAACACCCTTAAAGGAAATTTTGCACCAATCTGCAAGCGTACCTTGGAAGTAAACGTTTTCTACGATAGTGCTATCGAAGGGGGTTTCTCCGATTTTGGTGACGGTTGCGGGGATGGTAACCGACTTTAAGCCGTAGCAACCTGCAAAAGCTGCGTCTGCAATAGCGGTTACGGGCTTGCCGTTGTGTTCTTCGGGAATTACAACGTGCTTAGAGCCTTGGAAGTCGACACCCTTAACGGTATAAGCGGTTTCGCTTGCGTTTAATTCGTAATCGATTTTAGTTAAGAAGGAGTGGGTATTAAAGGTGTAGGACACCATAAAAATCACTCCGAGCACGCAAAGCGTGACCAGCGTTACACTAAAAACTCTGTGCAAAATTTTCATCTTCATTCTCCTCGTTTATCGAGTTTTATTTCTTAGCCGTAAAACGGCTCTTTTCCCTAGTATCTAATATTATAATTCTATAATATTTTTTTGTCAAGCAATATTCAAAAAAAGCTGATTATTTCTTAAAAAAGAACGAAAAATTTTCCAAACGCTTTTTCAAAAAACGATTGCAATTTTATTCCTTGGGGTTTATAATAAAAATAGCGTGCGAAAACTCTCGCAAAAGCGCAAGGAGAAATGCTATGGATAATCCCCAAAAGTGGCTTTTACCGCCAGCAGGACGCGTAGACACAGTTCTGGACACCGATACGTATAACGAAATAGACGACCAGTTTGCCCTTTCGTTTATGATGAAAACGCCCGAAAAGTTTTGTATGAAGGCCGTTTACGCCGCACCCTTTTTTAACGGCAATTCCTCCTCTCCCGAGGACGGAATGGAAAAAAGCTACGACGAAATTATAAACCTCCTTACCCTGATGGAAAGAAAGGATTTTATTAAAAACGTTTATAAGGGCTCTCGCGGATACTTGGCAGATGAAAAAACGCCGCAACCCTCCCCTGCGGCAGAGCATCTCGTTTCCTTAGCCAAAGGCTATTCGCCCGAAAACAGGCTGTACGTGGTTGCCATAGGCGCAATTACAAACGTTGCCTCCGCCCTGCTCCTTTGCCCCGAAATTGCAAATAATATCGTAATCGTTTGGCTGGGCGGACACGCAAGGCACTTCCCCCACACGCAAGAATTTAATATGATGCAAGATATTGCGGCGGCGCGCGTGGTGTTTAGCTGCCCTTCGCCCCTCGTGCAACTGCCCTGCGGCGGCACGGTGGATTACTGCGCAACCAGCGCACCCGAACTGCGCTACTGGCTGGAAGGAAAAAACGCACTTTGCGACTACCTTGTAAGCCATACGGTAGAGGAGGCGGAAAGCTACGCCAAGGGCAAGCCCTGGACGCGCGTTATTTGGGATATTACCGCCCCGATGTGGCTAATGAACGAAAAAGGCAATTTGATGAGCAGCTCCGTTATGCCTGCCAACATGCCCGAATACGATTATAGTTATTCCTACCCCGAAAACGGAAAGCCGATGGCATACACCCGCTTTGTGTACCGCGACGCAATATTTGAATTGCTGTTTAAAACGCTGGCAAAATAAACGCGCTACTGATTTAGGCGTGCGACAAACCCATTTCTTGCTCTATTATAGCACAAACGATATGCAAATAAAATTGGAGATGTTGGGGAAAAAGCTTGCATTTCTTGCGCTTTTCCACCCCTAATATGCAAACAAAAAAAATAACCCTAACGCCCTTTATGGGCTATGAAATAAAGCCCCCGCACCAAAAGGTGCGGGGGCTTATCTTATTGCTTTTTGCTGTAAAATGCGCTTTGAAAGGGTACGCTTGCTAAGCGGCGTTAGGCGTTAGCTAAGTCCCAAGCGTCGTTTTGCGCTTTCACTGCTTCGAGCACGATTTTTGCCTTGGGCATATTTTTCAGCGAGAAGGAATGCACCGTACCGCCCGAACCAACGTCGGACCAATTGCCGTTTGCGTTGCCGCGGTGGGAAATATCGACGTTATGGTCGTAGTTCCAGTACAGAATAAGGGGCATACCCGTAGCGTTTTGTGCTTCCGTTACGTAGCGGCTGTAATCGCGCAAATCGTCGTAGGTAAGGTCGGGCCAGTATCCGTTTTGGTGAGAGAATTCGCCGTTTTGAATAACCGTTTCGCCGTAGTTGTAACTTGCGCCGGCTTCT
>JAFOHH010000090.1 GCA_017421905.1 Clostridia bacterium | reverse complement strand
GGGTTCGACGGGCAAAAACCCGTTCTCCTCGTTTTGGGCGGCTCACTTGGGGCGGAAAGTCTAAACCGAGCCGTTTTGCAGCTACTTGACGACCTTTTGAAAAAATTTGACGTTTTGCACCTCGTCGGCAAGAAGAACACCCTACCTTTGCCGCAAAAAAAGGGGTACGTATGGCGAAATTTCGAACCGGAAATGGAATTTGCCTACGCGGCGGCAAGCTTTGCGTTATCCCGTGCAGGGGCAAACGCACTGTTTGAACTAACCGCACTTGGCGTTCCCACCCTCGCCGTTCCCCTTTCCTCGGGGCGGGGCGACCAAAAGGAAAACGCCGCTTACTTTGCCGAGCGCGGGGCAGTTGCCGTTCTTGGCGAGGAACAGCTCCACACGAAATCGCTTTACGACGAGCTGCTTTCTCTCCGTAAAAATGCGCCCGCGATGCGCCGCGCCATGCAAAAGCTGGGCATTAAAAACGCCAACGCCGCCATTGTAGAAGAATTAACGGCAGTTGCCAAAGCACACGGCAAATCCCCTTTTCCGCAAGAAAATTCGCCCTCTCTAAAAAGAAAGTCGCCGCAATAACGACCTGTAAGAGAAACCGCGCGCCCCAACTAGGGCGCGCGGTTTCTTTTACATCTTACTCGTCATCCTCATCACATTCTTCAATAATTTCAGAAGGGAATTCAGTAATACTATATGACCGATCATAATCATCAAAACCATCTTCCTCATCTGCATATTCATCCCAAAGAGATTCATCTTCTTCCTTTGCCGCATCAAAAATACGTTCACATAAAGGTTCTAACCCTTCCCAGTTTTCAATATCTTCTTCTGCTTTATAGCATTCTTTTAGCATTTTATACTCCTTATCGGAAACAGATACACTTACCGAAATTTCTCCACCTTCGCCTCCGCCAAGATAGACATTCACCATAAATTCAAGTTCTCTTTTCATAGTTTTCTCCTTTTTGTAATTAACTATTTTAGCCGCTTATTCGGAAAACAAATTCCAAAAGCCGCTCGTTTTCAATTTTTTGCGGTACGCCTTATAAGCAGGCGCAACCAGCTCCTCCATGCGGGCGTATTCTAACGCAAGCGAGCGCGCATCCGCATCGGTAAAGGGTTTCCCCTCCGAGCTTGCAGGGGTTAAAAGCCCGTAAACGTCCCAAAGGGCGGTGAGTACGGCGTCCGCAATAGCGTCGTTTACCGCCGCGCCGCAAAAGCTGAGCGTACCAACCTCTTCCGCTTGCCAAAGCGCGCCGTATAGTCTCTCCGCAAGGCCGACGTTGCCGCCAAACACCAAAACGCCCTCCCCTTCCTTTGCCGTATAAACGGCAGGGAACGCCGTACAAAGGGCGGCGATTACTCCGTTTGTATAACGGCTTTCCGCCTGAGGAAGAAACAAACAAACCACGCCGTTTTGCGTTGTTTTTTGTGCGCACAGCCGGAAAAATTCTTTACCCGTTACCCCTTGCGGCAAGGCAAGCGATTGATATTCGTCCACGAAAATCACGTCGTAAAGGTCGGAAGTTTTTGCAAGATGCGCTCTGCCGTCCCCCGCCACCGCCGTTACCGTTTGCGGCAAGCCGAAGTGTTTTTTTACAAGCGTTAGGGCGCGTTTATCCTTTTCTACCAAGGTTACGTTTGCCCCGATTTGCGCACTTTCTTCTGCAAAAGAGCCCACGCCAACGCCCAAGCAAAGGGCGTTGATACCTTGGGTAAAATCCGCACCCTGCGCGGCAAAATCGCCTCCTTGGGCATCGCTCGTAGCTCCTTCCGCCATAAAATAAGCGGCAAGGGCACGGGACGTGTAGCTTGCGGAAATTTGCGCACCCTTTTTGCGCTTTAAGGTTGCCCCTTCTATGGCAAAACGGGAAAGAGTTGTTTCGCCCGAACGCTCTTCCACCTTATAATAACCGTGGGGGGAATGGTATTCCTTCACCAAAAATTCGTCGTTTATAAAGCAGTAAGGGATAGAGCTAGAGCCTGCCATACAAACGAAAATAAGCACGAACGCCACGCATTGCCGCAGCTTGTGCGCGCCTTGTAGCAACAAGGGAATAGCGTATAACAAAAACGCCGTTACCGCCGCGCCCATTAAAAGAGAGGCGGGGGTTTTATTTGCTAAAAGAATGCTGCTCGCCGTCCCAACGGCAATACCTGCCCCGCCAACGAGAACGAGCCATGCTCCAAACGCTTTAGGGGCGTTTCCCTTTTGGGAAGAAGGGCGTTCTTCGCCGCCGCTATGGGGAAGGGAAAAAGAATCGCCATTTTCCCCTTTCTCCATATAAACAAGATAGGGCGACGCCTTACCCAGCATAAAAAGAGGTACACCGAATAAAATTGCCGCCATAATGCCAGAGCAGGCAAGCATTACGCCGCTTGAAAATAAAGCCGTGTATAAAATTGCTACCCCTGCCGAAAGATACTTGCCAAGAAAGGTTGCCGCTGCAAGGTATAGCGCGCAAGCCCCGTAAAAAACGGACGGATGGCTAGGCTTAAAAGGCTTTTTCGCCCCAAAAAAGCCAGCGATTTGCCCCGCTAAAAAAGCGGAAAGGCACAGAGCGTAAATTAACGCTTTGCAAACGCGCGTCGCAGAAAAATAAGGCGCAAGATAGTTGGGAGCAACGCAAATAATTGCCGCCACCACCCCGTGCGCTAAAAATTCTATTGCCAAATATTGCCAACGCTTTTGCATAACGCCCTCCGCTAACGATACTTCTATTATAAGTGCCGCCACGCAGAATGTCAATACTTTTAGCCGTTTCCTGCTGTTTTCAGCAAACAAAAATTGCTTGGGATAAAACGATCTCCTCCCTGTTACATAATGCTTTTAGTCATAACAGGAAGGGCAGTAGAAATACGTTCGCCTGCTTTTTTAACGGTAGCAAGGGCGGCGCTTGCCGCTACGATGGCGCGCAGCTCCTTGCGGTCCTTTTCCCCGATTAAAGGAAAACCGCTAAGGCGTTCCCAAAGCTCCTCGCTGCTCAAATAGGAGCAATTTCCGCCCCAGCCCATGGTTTTTTTGCCGGGTAAACGGTTTTTAAATAGGGTTTGCACGCTTTTTTTCATAATTGCACCTCTTTTTTTCTTTATCTTACCATAATATACTTGACACACGCTTGTCATATTTTATAAAATAAAAGAAAAATTCTTAAAAAAATATATGAGGACAGGCAAATGAAATATGAGCTTTTGGTACAAATTTTGTTTACCCTGCTGGCAAAAAGCACAGTAACGGCAAAATACCTTTCGGAAAAATACGAAATTTCGCCCCGCACAGTATACCGCTATATGGAAAATTTAGAGCTTGCCGGCATACCCGTTGTGCGCACCAACGGCAGAAACGGCGGATTTTCCATACCCGACAGCTACCGTTTGCCCGCCAGCTTTTTCACCGAAAAGGAGTTACTTTCGGTAAAAAACGCCCTGCTTGCCCTGCAAAAGGAATTTACTCTGCCCGAGCTAGACACCGCGCTTACCAAGCTTTGCGCTATGGAAAAACGCCATACGCGTCCAACGGTAATCCGTTCGGGCAACGTGATAATAGACAGCATTGGCAAAAGCGATAGCGAGGGCTTGCGCCACAAAACGGCGCTACTTACTTCTGCCGCTAACGAAAACAAAAAGGTGGTGCTGGATTACCACAACGTTAAGGGGGATTTTTCCAAGCGCATCGTTCACCCCTACTTTTTACTGCTGATTAGCGGCATTTGGTATTTGTACGGCTACTGCGAAATGAGAAAGGAATTTCGCCTGTTCCGCGTGGGAAGAATTGCCTCCATTACCCTGACGGAGGAAGCTTTTAAGCGAGAAGACATTCCCCTGCCCGAATTTGATTTCGATGCCCTGCACGCCGAAAAAACCGACTTCCTCATTAAAATTGCGCCTGCCGCCGTTGCCGCCGCCGAAGACGTTTTCGGTGTGGAAAACATGAAGGAAAGAGACGGCGAAATTTATTTTAGCGGCTTTTTACCCGATGACGATATGCTGCTTGCCACCGTTTTGCAATTCGGCGCAAATGCAGAGGTTATTCGCCCCGCATCCCTGCGCGAACGGGTGCAAACCGCAGCCCTATCCGTTATGATGCGCTATCAGTAATCGCTTTTTATGAAAAGAAGATTTTCCCTCTTTTTATAAAATCACTCCTTTTAAGCATAAAAACAAGCGGCGTTTTGCTTATGCAAAACGCCGCTTTCTCATATAAAAATTAAAATTTAAATTATAAAAACCGAGCGATTGTAACAACGGTTTTCCCTTTTTTCGTCGTACCGCATTCCCCTAAAAAGGTAAACTTGCCAAAGCCGCGCGCGGTGATTACTTCGCCCAATTTCGGCTCGTACGTACCCTTTGTAACGGGTTTTCCGCTTGCGCTAACGCGGTCGTCGCTAACTAGCTCCTGCCCTGCCTCGCGCGAGAGATCGTACACGCGGGCAAGCAACGCATCGATGCGAAGAGAGGTTACCACCACGCGCTCCTCTACCGTTTTGGGCGCAAAGGAGGGTGGTACTTCTTGCGCTACCTCCGCACAAACGGCAACGCGCCCAACGCTTTGCAGATTTTCTACGATAAAGGCGGCAATGCGCTCCTCTGCGGCAAGATACGCCTCCGTTCCATTCGCCCAAATATCGCCCATACTATTGCGCTCTATGCCCAAAGCAAGAATTGCGCCGAGATAGTCGCGATGGGTAAGCGGAGCGGCAAATTTTGCGCCGCGTGCGTAAATGCGAACGATGCGAATGGGAAATTCTCCGCTGCCGTAACAGCTTTCGCCGCCGTAACGCACCATTTTCCGTTCGGCAAAGGATGCGCCGCCATAGGAAAGGCAGGGCACGCCGTCCTCTTCTTCTGCGCCGAACCGATATCGGTCGGAAGGGCTTAAAAAATCGGTAAAGGTGTATACGTTTTGCACAAAGCTGCGCATTTTTAATTCCTTTATGCGGTTTTTACCTTCTTTCTCTTGCATACTACCGCTTAAAATGCACCAGCATACTGCCAAACAACACGGCGAGACCGCCGCTTATTACGCCTGCGCCGAAAAACAAATAATTGCTCTTTACCAAAAACAAGGCGAACAAGGGATACGCCGCGGCAAAAAACAGAGCGGTACAAAGGGCAATTAGGGTGAGCTTAAGGTTGGAAACCACCGAGTGCGAGCGTTTTAACGATTCTTCCTCGCTATACTGCGGTTTGCGATATTGCGGCTTGGAATAGCCCGAGCGATTACCGCGCGGACCTCTCGTTTGCATATTTCTCATAACGACACCCCGAGTGCTGCAAGTAAAAACGCCGCCACCGCGCCCTGCAGAATTAAGCTTGTGTAAATGACGATGGAAAAATAAATTTTTTGCGTTTTGTGGCGGAATACCGTTCTGCCGAAAAACGCGCCCAGCGCACCGCCGCAGGTAGCAACGCCGAGGAGGACGCTTTCTCTAATGCGCATTGCGCCGTTTCTGCCGGCAACGGCTTTATCCTTGCCGTAAAGCGCAAACGCCACGAGGGATAATAGCGCAACGTTGATAAAATAAATAAGGGTTAAAACTTTCATAAAAAACTCCTTTCCTCCTCTTATTCCGTGCAGGAGCTTTCCGCAAGGGGTTGCTCTTGCTCTGCCACGGTAGTGGAAATTTTCATTTTACGGCAAAGCAAAGCCGCAACGATAATAGCCGTAATGCCCGCAAACAGCTTTGCCGCAATAACGGCAGGTAAACTTTCGGGCAAAAACGCCAAGGTAAAGGCGAGGTGTCCTGCAAAGGTAAACGCACCCGAAACGGCAAACGCAGCGTTGAGGAGCGCGCCCTTTTCATCCATTTCCCCCATAAGACCAAAGGTGGGTACGTTGCTTGCCAAGGAAGATAAAAAGCCCATTGCAGAGGTGGGATTAATTCCCATTTTGTTCCCTACGAACACAAGCGGCTTTTTTAATAAGCGGGAAAGAATGGAAAGCAAAGGAAACGCACCCGTCATAACGCACATGGCGTTGATTACTACGTCCATCCCCGCCGATAAAGGAGCGGCATGCGGAATGAGCGTTTCCCCCGTTAAAAAGGTGAAAATGCCCACGGCAAGTCCCACGGTAACCAGCACCTTAATTGCCACGCCTACCGCCGAAAACGCCTTAACGCAAGCGGAAGGAAAACGCATAATTCCAAATGCTACAAGGGCTGAAAAAACAGCGAGCGGTAATAAATTTAAAAGGAGCAGACCAAAGGGGATTTGCAAGATAATTCCGCCTAAAAGCGCGCCGAGGGGTACGGTTATAATGCCGCACAAAATGCCGAGAAAAAGCACGCGATGCTTTTCCTTGGGTACGACGCCGATAGCATAAGGCAAGGTAAAGGAAATGGTTGCACCCATCATAGAAGAAACGACCAGCCCGTGCAAAACGGCAAGGCTTTCGTTTTTGGCAACCGCAAAGGCAAGGGGCGCACCGCCCATATCGTTAGCAAATAAAATGCCGGGGATAACGGAGGGATCGATTGCTCCCGTCATTTTTTGCATGAGCGGATTTAACAGTTCGGCAATGGTAGGAGAAAGAACGATCATACCCACCATGGAAAGCACCATGGGAACAACTAACCCAACGGCTTTATCAAATTCCTTGCCAAGCCCCAGCTTGTTTCCGAAAATGCGATCGATTGCCGCTATAATGGCAAAAATTGCCATCGTCCAAGAAATATATTTCATAACTCACCTATCTTTTGTAAAATGGAACGTGCTTACAGCTTTACGCCGCGAAATTTGCCTGCCGAAAGAATGGCCGCCTCGTAAAAGCCGCAGGATTTGGCATATTCCACCGCCTCGTTAAAGCGATAGTTTAAAAAGGCTTTATCGTGGCAATCGGAAGAAATAACGATCTCTCCCCCTATCGCCTT
>JAFOHH010000089.1 GCA_017421905.1 Clostridia bacterium | reverse complement strand
TTGAGGGATAAACAACATCATTGCATTTTATTTTGAAAGATACTTTGTGTTTAGAATATTGAGTGTTATATGATGGGGTACACCATTCAAGATTAGCCTCCTCCGCCTCGCTTGCCGTTACGCCCAGTCGGTGCATACCGCTATCTACGGCAAGCTGAATAAGTGCCCTTCGCTTTGCCTGCCTTGCGCCTGCCAATGCTTTTTGGGCGGCGGAAAGGCTATCTACGCAAATAGTAACGTCCCAAAAGATGCAATCTGCCGCTTCTTTCACCGAAAGCGGGGGCGTAAGCATTAAAATAGGCTTGGTAACGCCGGCGTAGCGTAGGGCAAGTGCCTCTTCCGCCAAAGCAACGGCAAAACAGTCGCAAAGGTCGTGCAGGGCGGAGGCTACCTCGGCTGCTCCGTGTCCGTAGGCATCGGCTTTTACAACGGCGCAAAGGCGCGTTTTTGCTTTTTTCCGAACAACTTGTGCGTTTTTCCGCAGAATGCGCAAATTCACCGTTGCCACGTTTTTTTCTGCCATAAGCCCCACCTCCCTATCTACCCTATTAAGGTATGCGCTAAAAGCACCCTTTCGTGCAGAGATGAATAGCGAAAGGGAAGGCTAAAAAGCAAGCTGTTCGTTTTTAAAAATAAAAAGGCGGCAGAGAGGGCAGATTATTTTAAGGGAACTGTACAACAAGCGTAAAAAAGCCTCCCTGGGTAGGGAGGCTTTTCGCACGTAAATCTATAAAACATTCACACGTAAATCTATAAAACGTTCGCACGTAAAATATAAAACATTCGCACGTAAATATATAAAACAAATGATTGACGACGTAAAAGCGTATGACCGTTATGCGGAAAACGGCGCATAAACGGAATTAATATCTGCCGTATTTGTGGGCGGCGTTGTACATGGCAATAACGTTTTCCACAGGGGTATTATCCTGAATTTGATGGGTGGGGGCGAAGTGGTAACCGCGCACGTTCATCATAATTTCTAAGGTGTCCTTGCAAACCTTTTCGGTTTCTTCTGCCGTGCCGTAAGCAAGTGCGCCTGCCGTAGAAATACAACCGCGGAAGTTTAATCTTCCCCCAAATTTTTCGGCTAAATACGCGGGGGACATGTTGGTTGCCTCGGGCTGCAGGGTGTCTACGCCCTTAATACCGATTTCAATAAAATCCTCATACGCCCAGCTACTGCTGCCGCAGGTGTGCATAATGCAGGGAAGGTTATAGGCGTTAGCAAGGTCTGCAAACTGCTTATGGATGGGCTTTATGGTTGCGCGGTATAGGTCTAAGCTAATCATAGGCCCAATTTGTGTGCCAAGGTCTTCTCCCAGCCAAATAAAATCCATTTCCTTATGGCATTTTTCCACCACGCGCGCCATATTTTCCAGTTGAAATTTGGCTCTGCGTTTCATAAAGTCGATGGCGGCGTCGTTTTCCATAATCAAATTGCAAAGCACGTCCTCCACGCCCATAATGCGCCCGTTAGAATTGAGCACGTCGGGAACGCCCGGGTGGCCAACGTATAGGGCGTACTTGCCCTTGTAGCGTTTGGCTACTTCTAAGGGGACGTTATAATCAAAGTCGTCGGGGCTTGGGATGGGGAACTTTTCAAACATTTCGTCGGTGGCGTCCTTTAGGGGGAAGTCGCAAAAATCCCAGTATCCGCCGCTGCCGTGTTCTACCCAGCGCATCAAGCATCCTTCCATTTGGTCTACTCTGCGGCCTTCGGGTGCGGTAAACAGGGGCTTGCCCGTATAAGGTGCGCCAATGGGGCGGGTATCTACGCCAAGCGCGTCTAAAAGAGCGTCGTTGTCTTTTTCGTCAATACCAAGCGCATGGCACAGGTTTTTACGAATAACGGGGTTGGTGTCAAAGCCAATGGGCACACGGTCGGTTTTTTCAAAGGCAAACGTGCGGCGTACACGCTCTTTCGATGTCATGGTTTCGGGTGCTTTTATAATTTTCATACTGTTCTCCTATGACAGGGGGAATTAAAGGGCTATTGCCTCTATACGCATGTATTGTAACACAACTTTTTTAGAAAGTAAAGGGGAGGTTTGCGAAAAAAAGGAAAATTCTTGTTAAAAAGAAAAAGCAACCCTTTTTTGCCTCTCTACTACACAACCCAAATGCAAAAGAGAAATGCGTTTTATAACGGGTTCAAGCAAAAGAAAGGCTCTTGCTTATGGCGTGGAAAGGGCATAACTTTCTAAAAAGGCAGAGCATAGAGTGTTGACAGCGCCCCTTAAAAAGTGGTATAATTTTTTTATCCGAAAAGAGTGTTATTCTAAAATTAATCGGCGTAGACGATTCGTTTTAGAAAGGAAAAGCAGGGAGAAGAAAAATGAAGGTCGTTCAATGCCCGCAATGCGGCGCAAAAATTCATAAGTCGGAAAACGGAAGCTACGTTTGCGAATATTGCGGTAGCGTTATGCAATTAGAAGAAGCTACGTCGCCCTCTACCGCCGCTACGGAATCGGCAACCGTCGCACCCGTTGCGCAGCAAAAGCCCGTTTACGATCCTACCGTAACCTATACGAAAACGGGGGAGCGTTACGTTCGTAAAAAGAAAAAGGAAAAATGGCTTGCCATCGTGCTTTGCGTGGCGTTTGGCATTTTTGGGGCGCACCGTTTTTACGAGGGCAAAAAACGCTCCGGCATTTTATATCTCTGCACGCTCGGCTTGCTTTTTTGCGGCGTTGTGTACGATTTCATTCAACTGCTTTCCCGCCCCGAATACTATTATCCTG
>JAFOHH010000088.1 GCA_017421905.1 Clostridia bacterium | reverse complement strand
GTTGTGGTTGCGCTTGTTGTTGAAATTGCAATGGGGATAGTCGTTTTCTAAAAAACGTTAAGAGTAGCAAAAAATTTGCTACTCTTTTATAATGCTTTAAAAATCCCTATGAAACACGCCCTTTACTAAGCCGAGTTTTCTTTTTAATTTTTATGGGCGGAAAAATATTCTTCGCCGCAAGGCGGAAAATCTTTTCCTCTTTTTCATTTTTTGGCAAGAAGAACGGCGAGGTCCCCCGCTGAGAAAAACAAGAGTGTTTTTGCCTTCTTCTAAGCGAAAAAAATTATTCTTCCTCTTCGCCTTCTTCTAAATTATCTTCCGAAAAGGCTGCCAGCATTTCTTCAATTTTGTCCCATTCTTCGTCCGTTTCCACGGGGAACAGCTCGCCCGAGGCGTTTTCGCCCTCTTCGTAAACGGCTGCGGAAACCTCTTCTCCCACGGTAAATACTACGTAGTTTTTACCCGTTTCTTCCCAAGGGAAGGTGAAAAGAATTTCGGCAAGCGTTTCGTTGCCGTCTTCGTCAATAAGTACCAGTTCGTTGTCTTTCATATCCGTTACCTCTCTTTTATTTGGCGGCCGCTTGAGCGGCTTCTGCCAGATTTCGTTCTTCAATCATAGCCTTAACCTTCATCAGTCGCGTGGTTGCGGCACGCTCGTTTTCGTCCAGCTTGGCTTTGATGTAAGCAATGGTTTCTTGCAGCTGCGGAATCATAACGTATTCTAAGGCGTTTACGCGGCGCTTGCTCTTTTCAATTTCCACGGCAAGCATTGCAACCGTTTTTTCCACGGCGGCAAGGTCTAACAGCTTTTTAACCACCTTGCCTATTTTTTCTACCGAGGCATCCGCTTCTGCCGTAAGGGTAGGAAAGGCGTAAGGAAATCCGCCGCCCTGCTCCTCTTCTGCTGCAATGGCAGGCACTTCCACACTCATTACGCTGGTGGTGGAAAACTGTGCGCTTAGCCGCACCTCGGGCATGGAAAAGGCTTTTTCCACGTCGGCACGGGAGGAAACGCCGATTGCCATAGAAAAATCCTGCAAGGAGGTGGAAAGCTCCCTTTCTACCTCGTCGCGCAGGCGTTTATTTTCCCGCACGAGCACGGAAAACCGCCGTATCATTTCGTCCGACTTGTCTTTTAGTATTTTATGGCCGCGGACGGCTGTTGCTAGCCGCCCTTTCAGCTTTTTTAACTCCATTCGCGTCGGATTGACGTTAAGCCTTGTCATATTGCTCCTTTCGGCAAGCGTTTGCCGATATCGTTTTCGTTTTTAGCCGAATATTTTGCTTATTCGCCGAGATATTTTTCGATATACGCTTCCTTAATGCGCTTTAATTCCGATTTGGGAAGAATGCGCAGCAGCTCCCAACCGAGGTTTAAGGTTTCTTCTATCGTGCGGTTCGTGGTAAAGCCCTGCGAAACGTATCTGCGCTCGAACTCTGCCGCAAACTTTGCATACAGCTTATCGGTGGGGGTAAGGGCGGCGTCGCCTAAAATGGCGGAAAGCTCCTTACATTCCTTACCGCGTGCATAAGCGGCAAACAGCTGGTTCATGGTGTCGGCGTGGTCCTCGCGCGTTTTTTCCTTGCCGATACCCTTATCCTTTAAACGGGATAGGGAGGGGAGCACGTCGATAGGCGGCGTAACGCCCTTTTTATACAGGTCGCGCGATAAAATAATTTGCCCTTCCGTAATGTAACCGGTAAGGTCGGGAATGGGGTGCGTTTTATCGTCCTCGGGCATGGTTAAAATGGGAATTTGCGTAATAGAGCCTTCTTTCCCGCGAATTCTGCCCGCGCGCTCGTACAAGGTTGCAAGGTCGGTGTAAAGGTAACCGGGATAGCCGCGGCGACCGGGGACTTCCTTTCTTGCGGCGGAAACCTCGCGCAGGGCCTCGGCATAGTTGGTGATGTCCGTCATAATAACGAGCACGTGCATGCCGCATTCAAACGCCAAATATTCGGCGCAGGTAAGTGCCATACGGGGGGTTGCAATACGCTCGATAGCCGGGTCGTTTGCAAGGTTGGTAAAAAGAACCGTACGCTCGATTGCGCCCGTTTTTCTAAAGTCGTCGATAAAGTATTGCGCCTCTTCGTAGGTAATGCCGATTGCGGCGAACACTACGGCGAATTTGCTATCGGAATTTCTTACCTTGGCTTGGCGCGCAATTTGTGCGGCAAGCTCGGCGTGCGGAAGACCGCTCATGGAAAATACGGGGAGCTTTTGACCGCGAACGAGGGTGTTGAGCCCGTCGATTGCCGAAACGCCCGTTTGAATAAACTCGTTGGGGTAGTCGCGTGCGGCAGGGTTAAAGGGCTCGCCGTTGATGTCCAAACGCTTATCGGGGATAATGGGTGCGCCGCCGTCTCTGGGGTTGCCCATACCGTCGAATACTCTGCCGAGCATTTCTTCGGAAACGTCCAGCGATAAGCTTCTGCCGAGAAAACGCGCTTTAGAGGTGGAAATTTTAAGCCCCTGCGTGCTTTCGAACAGCTGAACGACTGCTTTATCGTCTTTTACTTCCAGCACCTTACCGCGGCGGATTTCGCCGTTTTCTTGGGTAACTTCTACCAGCTCGTCGTACTTAACGCCCGAAACGCCTTCTACCAGCATCAAAGGGCCAACGACTTCTTTAATGGTTTTATATTCCTTATACATCGGCTCTTCCTCCTGCGGCAAGCGCCTTTAACTGGGCGGTGAGTTCCGCCTCTATTTCGTCAAATTTAACAAGCTCGCTTTCTTCAATATACTTTGCTCTGCCGATTTTTTCCTTTGCGGGAATGCTTGCAATTTCGTTAAAATCGGCGTAGGCGTCTACCGCTTCGCCCGCCAAATCGTAAAACAGCTTAATAAGGCGCAGCATGCGGTATTGCTTATAGGTGGAAGAATAGGTATCCACCTCGTGGAAGGCGTTTTGGTGCAAATAGTCCTCGCGCACGGTTTTTGCCGTTTCCATCGTGATGCGCTCCCTTTGAGAAAGGGCGTCCATACCGACGAGGCGCACGATTTCATCGAGGTTGGCCTCTTCTTGCAACACGTTCATAATAAAGGCGCGCAGGCGCATAAAATCCTCGCCCACGTTTTCGGTGAACCAGCTTTCCATTCTGTCTGCATAAAGCGAATAGCTTACCAGCCAGTCGATTGCCGGGAAGTGGCGCTTATAGGCAAGGTTTGCCGAAAGTCCCCAAAACACCTTTACGATGCGGAGGGTTGCCTGCGCAACGGGTTCGGAAAGGTCGCCGCCCGGGGGGGATACCGCGCCGATTGCCGATACCGAGCCGACGACGTTTTCGCTGCCCAGCACCTTTACGATGCCTGCGCGTTCGTAAAACTCGGAAAGGCGGGAGGAAAGGTATGCGGGGTAACCTTCGTCGCCCGGCATTTCTTCCAAGCGGCCGCTCATTTCGCGCAGGGCTTCTGCCCAACGGGAGGTAGAGTCTGCCATAATTGCCACGTTGTAGCCCATATCGCGGAAGTATTCGGCAATGGTAATACCCGTGTAAATGGAGGCCTCTCGCGCGGCTACGGGCATATCCGAGGTGTTTGCGATAAGCACGGTACGCTTCATAAGGGGTTCGCCCGTTTTCGGGTCGGTAAGCGCAGGGAATTCGTTAAGAACGTCCGTCATTTCGTTGCCTCGTTCGCCGCATCCTACGTATACGATAATTTCTGCATCCGCCCACTTTGCAAGCTGGTGCTGCACTACCGTTTTTCCGCTGCCAAACGGGCCGGGAACTGCCGCAACACCGCCCTTTGCAATGGGAAAGAGGGTATCGATAACGCGTTGACCGGTAACCATGGGCATATCGGGCGTCATTTTTTCTTTGTACGGGCGCGCTTTACGAACGGGCCAACGCTGTAACATGCATACGGAGATTTCCTTTTCTCCCCCATCAAGCGTTGCCACCGTTTCCAAAACGGTAAAGTCGCCTTCTTCTATCCTTTTAATCGTACCTTTTACGCCGTAGGGTACTAAAATTTTATGTTTTACGACGGTGGTTTCCTGCACGTAGCCGATGCTATCGCCCGCCTCTACGCTATCGCCAACCGCCTTGGTGGGAATAAAGTGCCACTTTTTTTCGTGGTCTACGTTGGTTATTTCCATACCGCGCGTAATGCGGTCGCCGTACTTTTGTACGATTTTATCCAAGGGGCGTTGAATGCCGTCGAAAATGCCTTCGATAAC
>JAFOHH010000087.1 GCA_017421905.1 Clostridia bacterium | reverse complement strand
CGCCGCGCCTCTATCGAAAACCTCACCGTAGAGCACAGCTATTTCTATACCTTCTACTGGACGGGAAGAGCCATGTCCTTCTGCGTTTGGGGCACGAACGACCCCGTTTTATCCCGTCAGGCTATTCGCAAAATTACGGTACGCGATACCATTTTGCAAGGCAACGTAGCCATCGGCGGCTATTTCGATAACCCCTACTACGGCAAACAACCCTACGATAACAGCGAAACGGACGATTATTCTCCCGTGCAGGAAATTTTGTTTGAGGACAACGATTATTGGAGCAGAACCTCCCTCGGCCCGGTACAAGGCACGTCGCTTTTAATGGACTGCGAAATTAAATCGAGCGGTAACTTTATTTACGGCAGTTTTATGCGCCGCAAGGCAGAGCAAAACCCCTACTGGATTACCAACCTTGCCAACTGGAGTCACGATACCGACGAGGCAGTTTCCGAGGAATGCTTTGTAGATACCCGTTGCGGTAAAATCGAGCCCATACAAGGGAAACCCTGCAACCTCTATCAAGGCTTACACCTGCTTTCGGGCGGACATATCTTCTCGCTCCGTTACCGTGTACACGGAAAAGCAAAGCTCTTCGTGCGCGATTCGAGAACCAAAAAAATTCTTTTCACCAAGGAAATTGAAGGCGACGGACACTCCTTTGCTACCGCTACGCCCTGGCAGGAAACCGCTTGGCGCTTTGAGCTAGACCGCGACCTTACGGTGGACTGCGGCGTTTGGGCAGACTACGAAGATTGCTACCTTTGCATGTTTACCGATTGCAATATGCGTTAAAGCCGAACCGAGAACCTATCAAATAATTGTTTTTAATGCACCTAAAAAGCCTCCCAAGCGGGAGGCTTTTTTTATAAAACAGGGGCGATAATATAATTTTTGCAAAGGGCTTATGAAAAGCAAAGTAAGGTGCAATTTATACCAAACGGAAGGGAAGAGAAATAGTATCTACGGAGGAAAGTCCGCAGTATAAGTCAAAATCTCCTGCCTCTGCAAAAAGGCTCAAATCGTCGTGGTAAAAGGCAAGCGTTTCTTCCGTAAGGGTAAAGGAAACCGATTTTTCTTCGCCCGGGGCAAGGGCAATTTTTTCAAAGCCCTTCAATTCCAAAACGGGGCGCACGCAGCTGCCAAAACGGTCGCGCACGTACCATTGCAGGGCGGCTTTTCCTGCAACCGTACCCACGTTTTTCACACGCGCGGTGGCGGTAATGCTGCCGCCTTTTTGCATAGTTTCTGAAGAAAGGGTAAACCCTTCTACGGCAAATTGCGTGTAGGAAAGTCCGTACCCAAAGGGGAACAGCGGCGTATTCGAGCAATCTTTATAGCGGGAAGAGTACGCGTTGGGGTCGTTGTCGCCGTGGCAGGGACGTCCCGTGGTGTAATGATTGTAATATAGGGGGAATTGTCCCTCGTCGCGCGCAAAGGAAACGGGGCAAACGCCGCTGGGGCAAACCTCGCCGTACAGCAGGCGTGCAATCGCATCGCCGCCCATCGTGCCGGGGTGCCAAGCGTAAAGCAGGGCGTCAAAATCGTCTATTACGTCGGTTAAAACCAGCGGTCTGCCTGCAAAAATTACGCCGACAATGGGTTTTCCCGTCTTTTTTAATTGGGTAAGAAGGGTTTTTTGCGCGGGGGAAAGGCGTAGCTTGGTACGGGACGCTCCTTCTCCGCTATCCCATTGCGCCTCGCCAAGAGCAACGATAATCAAATCGGCTTGCTCGGCGGCGGAAAGGGCGAGGGGAACGCCACTAACGTCCTCTTCCCCTAGCTGCATCGTGCAGCCTTCCGCAAAGGTAAAGCGGTCGGCAGGGGAGGTTTTTTGCAAGCCGTCAAGCAAGGTGTGCGTTTGGCTTTCGTCTGCCGCCATTGCCCAAGTGCCGATTAACGCCTTTGACTTAGCAAACGGGCCGACTACGGCAATGGTTTTTCCGCCCTTTTGCAGGGGCAAAATGCCGTTGTTTTTCAGCAGTACGCAGCTTTCTTCTGCCGCCGCTTGGCAAATATCCAAATGCTCCTTGCAGTAAAATAGCTCGTCGGCAAGCTTGGCATCGGTGTGGCGGTTGGGGCTTTCAAACAAGCCCAGCTCTTGCTTTAAGGTTAAAATGCGGCGCACGCACTCGTCAATTTGCGCTACGGAAAGTCTACCTTCCTTTACCAGCTCTTCGCCAAAGCGCAGGTAGGTGGAGGACATCATTTCCATATCGTTATTGCAAGAAATTGCGTGATACGCACATTCCTTTTCGTTTTCGGCAAAGCCGTGGGCAATCATTTCGCGCACGGCGTTATAGTCGGTAACCACACATCCGTTAAAGGAGTTTTTATTGCGCAGTACGTCGTTCATTAAATAGCGGTTTCCTGCGGCAGGAATGCCGTTTAGGGTATTGAAGGAGCTCATTACCATCTTTGCCCCTGCTTTAACGGCGGCCTCGTAGCCCTTTAAGTAATATTCGTGCAGGGTGCGTAGCGACATATCCACGGTATTGTAATCGCGCCCAGCCTCCGCCGCGCCGTACGCCGCGTAGTGCTTTACGCAAGCCGCCGTGCGGTTTTCGGCTTGATAGCCCTTAACGGTGGCCGCAGTCATTTGCTCGTTTAAATAGGGGTCCTCGCCAAAGCTTTCGGCAATTCTTCCCCAACGGGCGTCGCGGCAAAGGTCCGCCATGGGGGAAAAGCAAACGTCAATGCCACTTGCCGCCGCTTCCTTGGCTGCCATTTCCGCACAATCCTGCAATAGTTGGGGGTTAAAGGTTGCCGCCATGCCAAGCGGAATGGGATAAATGGTGCGGTGGCCGTGAATTACGTCTTGCATAAACAGCATGGGGATGGCGTTTGGGTCGCGCTCCATATGCTTTTGTTGTAGATTTAGGCGCGTTTCCGCCCAAAAGGTGTTCAGCAAGCTGCCGCAAAGGTACAAATCGTCCTCGCTCAGCTTTAAATCGCTGTTCGGGCCGGTTAGCTCGTCCACCTTGCTTTCGTCAAATAAATAGGGGTGTAGCTGCGTCATTTGCGCAAGCTTTTGGCGCAACGTCATGCGCTGCAGTAGTTGTTCTACGTCCATAGTTCCTCTCTCGGTTGCGGTTTTTCTTTGCGCGTGCGCGGAAGTTTCCCTATTCTGCCTCCGTTTTTTAACGCTTTGCGCCGAAAAGTCGCTTTTTCTTTGGGGCGGTTTGGGGTGGCCGTTACGGCAAAACCGCACCTTTTCTTTATTATAGCATGAAACACCAAAAAACGGCTATGTTTTTTCATATATTCGCAAAAAATGGCACACGTATCACAACTGCCGAGAAAAACGCCGCGCGCCAACGCCTACCGCAAAAAAAATTTCCCACCCCTATTGACAAAGGGGGATAGATGTGCTATGATGAAATCAGGAAAGGCAAATCTTTCCAAAACAATTTTTCGGCAAGGAGGATCAATTATGAAAAAACAGCTTTTATTATTTGCAATTTTAGTGGTATCGCTAACCTGCTTTGCGTGCAGCCAAACACCTGCGCCGACAGTTACGCCCAGCACCGAACAATCGGTAGAACAAAGCGTTGCTCCTACCCTTGCGCCCAGTGAAGAACTAACGCCCACCACCGCGCCCAGCGTAGAGCCGAGCGAAACGCCGACTACCGCGCCGACGGTAACGCCTAGTATAGAACCCACGCCCAGCGTGGAAATTACCGTAGAGCCCACCGTTGTTCCCTCCGTCGAACCCAGCATTGTTCCGACGGTAACGCCGACGGTCGCTCCCACCGTTGCACCTACCGTTCAGCCCACCGTTACGCCTACCGTTCAGCCCACCGTAACCCCCACCGTTACGCCTACCGTTCAGCCGAAACCTTTTATTTGCGCCAAATTCCGTGTATCAACGGGTAGTTTTCTAGGCAACCCTATAGACACCACTTACAATTTGGCCGATTCCGTACCCGTAATTGTTTATGCGAATGCGGAAATGCCCATTGAGCAAAATTGCAGCGTTACGGTGTATATTACCGATTTAAGAACGGGCAACGTGGTTGCTCGCAACGAAGAAGTTGCTTATTTTACGCCCGAAGAATGGAATCCCGTTTACGAAGAGTGGAAAAATTCTAATGGTCAACAATCGTCCTATTTGGAAAAGGTCATTATGTTGGACGCTGCATGGTTTAGCTGGATTGAAGATGGCGAGCTTTACTATAGCTCGTTCCGTGGTGTTTTTCCGGATGGAACGTTTTCTTCTAGAACGGACGGTTCTGAATTGTGCGTTATTACTTGTACGGAGAACGCCGTTACTTTAGATCCGTATCCCTACCCAGGTGGAACGGTTGAACCAAGCCCATATGG
>JAFOHH010000086.1 GCA_017421905.1 Clostridia bacterium | reverse complement strand
GCCTAAAAAGCAAAACGAACCAAACTTGTTTCCCCGGGAGTTAAAGGCTCTATACGACGCCGTTTGGAAGGAAAATGAAAAAGGTTGCCGTTAATAGGTACTTTAGAAGACATTATAAAAGGATAGCAAATTTTGCTATCCTTTACTTTTTTACATAAAATACGCGTCTTACCGATGGACCGACTTCATACTGCCACCCGTAGGGCACAAATTACTACAACAAATATTGCGCCAAATGTTTATTTTAAAAATATAAAAAGAAACAATTCGATATGAAAATCAAACTGTTTCTTTTGCTTGTCATTCATCTTTAAAAGCTATTATAAAATACACCATTAAAGCTCTCTGCCTTTTTACTGCAACGTAGAAACGGCGGCTTTAATAGCAAGGTCGTTTTCCGGTCTATATACCATTGTGGAATTTTCCACTACGAAATTTGCAGGGATAATGCCTTTATCGTGAATGCAGGTATCGGAAATAGGCCAAACAATGCGCGCCGTAGTAAGCTTTATAGCGTCTTTGTGCAAAGTGTGAGAATAAGTGGTTTGCATAATCCCCTTTCCGTAAGAGGTCGCACCAAACAAGTCGGCATAGGTAATCGTTCCGTAATCGAGCATTGCGCCAACGAGAGCCTCCGTTGCAGATGCGGAATTGCCGTTAATAAGCACTTTGATTTCATTAAAAGTGTAATCGGCATATACGGAAGGAGCAGAAACGAATCTATCGTCTACGTGGCTTTTGTAGGCAGCCTTCATTACGACGTTTTGCTTTCCCTTTTCCGACTTAATGAGATAAGCAGCAATATTACATAAAATTGAAACGCTGCCACCACCGTTATCGCGAAGGTCCAAAATTAGTTTGGTTTTTCCTTCCGTTTTATAGCGATTCATTGCATTGGCAAAGTCTTCCTCTGCCGTTCCCGTAAAGGTATCAAAACGAATATACGCGGTGTTTTCCGGCAAAATAGAAAGATTTTCTTTATTGTAGTAGGTTACCGTTCTTTGGCGAAATTGCGCTTTTTGTACCGTACGGATAACCTGCTGTTCGTCGCTGCGCATTAAAAAATCGATATCGGTATTTTCCGGATAGGTATTTAACAGGTTGGAAAAATCGTTATAAGTGGGGGTGGAGGTAAAATCCCCTCCCAAAGAGGAAAGACGCAAGCCTAAAACAACCTCGTTTTTGCGGAAACCTGCCGCTTCTGCAGGCGATCCGCCGTGCACACGGTAAATAACGCCTTCTCCCTGCTTATTGACGGAGAAAACAACGCCGATGCCCGCACGGTAGCCTTGCTGACTTTTCGCATACGCAGCATACTCTTCCTTAGAAAAATAGGTGGAGTACGGATCTAACAGTTCTTCGATTCCTGCCGTTGCGGCATTGATAATTTCTTCGGTGGTAAAATCGGTATAATACTTTTGTTTTACCATGGAAATTACCCAATCTAGCGTACGGGTTTCCTCGTTTATTTTGCTTTCTTTATAATAATAGCCGCCGAGAAAAGATCCTGCGCCCACCGTTACGGTAAAAACAAGCACCAGAAAAACCTTGAAAATGACGGTTGCTATTTTACTTGATTTTGATTGCTGCATAACTACCTTTAATTGAGAAT
>JAFOHH010000085.1 GCA_017421905.1 Clostridia bacterium | reverse complement strand
GTGTTAGATCAAGGCAGAATGGTTGCTTGCGATAAACACGAAAATCTTTTGCGGAATTGTTCCATTTATGCGGAAATTTACCGTTCGCAAGTTGCGGGAGGGGAAGAAAATGCATAAGAGAACTACTTTAAAAAATCTCTATCCCTATTTAAAAGCAGACAGGTTCAAGCTTTTCGCATCCGTTATTTGTTCTGTCTTGTCCGTGCTTTTATCGTTAACCGTTCCCGTTTTATTCGGGTTTGCAATCGACGCCCTTATTGGTAAAGACGCCGTTAATTTTGAAACGTTGGCGTGGAATCTAGTTTATGCTTCCGCTTGTGCTTTGCTTGTTTGTGGGCTAGATTGGACGAAGGACGTGTTGAACGCAAAAATCGTGGCGGGTGTTTCCAAGCGCTTGCGCGATGAATGTGTAGAGCAAATGCAATCCTTGCCACTTTCCTATTTAGATAAACATCCCGTAGGAGAAACGGTTGGTAGGGTTATTGGGGACGTGGAACAGGTTGCCGATGGGCTTTTAATGGGGTTTGCACATCTTATTACCGGTGTTTTAACGGTTGTAGGGACGCTTGTAATATTATTCGTTCTTAATTGGATTATTGCGCTTGCCGTTTTGGTGTTAACGCCTATATCCTTGCTTATTTCTCGCTTTATTTCTACCAAAACGTATACTATGTTCAAAAAGCAATCGGAAATTCGCGCGGAGCAAACGGCTCTTCTCGATGAAATGATTGGTAACGTTCAAACGGTTCAAGCTTACGGATACGAAGATTGCGCTATCGAGCGTTTTTATGCCGTAAATGAAAAAATGAAAGAAGTTTCCTTTCGCGCAACCTTCTTTTCCTCTTTAACAAATCCGTTAACTCGCTTTGTCAACTCCCTCGTATATGCCGGGGTTGCCGGTGTTGGTGCGTTACTTTGCTTGGGGCTAATACCTCTTTCTTCCGGCTTAACCGTTGGTATGCTTTCCGTGGTTTTGAATTATGCAAATCAGTACACTAAGCCTTTTAACGAGGTTACTTCCGTTTTGGCGGAATTGCAAAATGCGTTTGCTTGTCTAGGGCGTATTTTTGAATTTCTTACCGAGCAAAAAGAAGAGGAGGATTCGGATTGTTTGCAGCTCGAAAATCCGCTCCGAGGCGAACTTCTTGCTTCTCACGTCGATTTTTCTTACGATCCTTCTCGCCCTCTTATTCAAAACTTTAACCTTGCAGTACGGCAAGGGCAAACGGTTGCCATCGTTGGACCTACTGGATGTGGCAAGACAACGCTTATCAACCTTTTAATGCGTTTTTACGACGTTCTAAACGGGGAAATTAAGGTAGATGGCAAAAACGTTCAAGCTTATTCTCGTCACACTTTGCGCAAAAATTACGGCATGGTGCTGCAAGATACGTGGATTATGAACGGCACGGTAGCGGAAAACGTTGCGCTTGGCAATCCGCAGGCATCGCGCGAGGAAATCGAGCGGGCGTGTGTGCTTTCTCATGCTCACGGTTTTATTTGCCGTTTGCCAAATGGCTACGATACCGTTATTTCCGATTCTGGAAATTTGTCTGCGGGCGAGCGTCAGCTCCTTTGTATTGCTCGCGTTATGCTGTTAAAGCCGCCTATGTTGATTTTAGACGAAGCAACCTCTTCGATCGATACGCGCACAGAAGCAAAAATTTCCGAGGCTTTCCATTTGTTAATGGAAGGGAAAACGGCGTTTATCGTAGCGCATCGCCTTTCTACCATTCAAAGTGCAGATGTTATTTTGGTTATGAAGGACGGAAACGTAATCGAGCAGGGGAATCATGCTGATCTTTTGAAAAAGGGCGGATTTTATTCCCATCTTTTTAACAGTCAATTCGATCGTTTGGAACAATAGAAATTTTCTTTTTTTACAAAACGTGTGGAAAAAGTGTGGACAACCCAAAAAGTATTATTTCAAGTCATAAAATCACTATTTATTGATTGACAAAATAATAGAAAATATGCTATTATAATCGTGTAGTTTTTTTAAGGCAATCCGAGAGGTTGCAAAAGGATTTACGCCGTGAAAATTATAAGAGTAACTCAACTTAAATTTTGCTTTGCAACTGACGGAACGTGGAAAACCACAAGGGAGCAAAGTAAAAAAATGTCGACCGTCTGGGCAGTCTTACCGCATTGAGGGGTAAGACCGCCCTTTTCTATTTTATTTACAGTAAATTACGGAGGTTTTTATGAAAAAAATTGGTATCGTTATGGGGAGTGACAGCGATCTTGGTGTTGCTCAAAAAGCAATTGACGTTTGCAAAGAATACGCTATGCCCTACGAGGTTCACGTTTACTCAGCGCATCGCACGCCCGAAGAGGCCCGCGCTTTTTCTATGAATGCAGAAGCAAACGGCTTTGGTGCAATTATTGCCCTTGCCGGAAAGGCTGCTCATCTTGCCGGTGCGGTTGCTGCAAATACCACCTTGCCCGTAATCGGCGTTCCCGTAAAATCCTCTACTTTAGATGGATTAGACGCGCTGTTATCCACAGTTCAAATGCCTACCGGAATTCCCGTTGCAACGGTTGCAATTGATGGGGCGGCAAACGCGGCGCTCCTTGCTATTCAAATTATCGGTGTTTCCGATAGCGAAGTTTCGGCAAAGTTAAAAGATGCCAGAAAAAAAGCAACGGAAAAAGTTTTAGCTAAAAACGCAGAAATTGAAAAAAATTTTAATCTGTAAGGATGGAATCTATATGACAAAACTCCACGAGGAATGCGGCGTATTTGGTATAGCCGCAAAAACAACAACGGACGTAGCCTCTCCCGTATACTACGGTTTGCATGCTTTGCAACACCGCGGTCAGGAAAGCTGCGGCATCGTTGTAAATGACGACGGGCTTTTTTCTACCCATTGCGATCTTGGTCTTGTCAGCGAGGTGTTTACGCAATCCAAATTGGAAAAGCTTGGGCACGGAGCGCTTGCCGTAGGTCATTGCCGTTACGGTACGGCAAAGAGCAACGATAGAGCTAACTGTCAACCTATCGTTGTTAATCACAGCAAAGGAAGATTGGCTCTTGCTCACAACGGTAGCTTGACAAATGCTGCTCAACTGCGCGAGGAAATCGAAGCCACGGGATCTATTTTTCACACGAATAGCGATTCCGAAGTAATTTCTTACGTTATCACGAAAGAACGCCTTACCGCTCCTACTATCGAAGAAGCCGTTAGTCGTGCGATGTCCCGTTTAGAAGGGGCGTATTCGCTCGTTATTATGTCGCCTACCAAGCTGATTGCCGTTCGCGACCCGCACGGGTTCCGTCCGCTTTGCTACGGTATTAATGAGGACGGCGATTATATCGTTGCCAGCGAAACGTGCGCTTTAGACGCCGTTGGTGCAAAGCTTATCCGCGATATAGAGCCCGGTGAAGTGTTGGTGTTTAAAAACGGAGAGGTCATTTCCGATAAAAGACATTGCAATACGAAAAAGCGTTCTAGCTGTATTTTCGAATATATCTATTTTGCTCGTCCGGACTCCGTTATCGACGAATGCTCCGTTCATCAAGCAAGAAAGAGAGCAGGTGCGTTTTTAGCTCAAGAATATCCGGTAGAGGCCGACGTTGTTATCGGCGTTCCCGATAGCGGATTAGACGGTGCGCTCGGTTATGCGCAAGAGTCGGGTATCCCTTACGGCATTGGCTTAATTAAAAATAAATACGTTGGAAGAACGTTTATTGCTCCCACGCAAAAAATGCGTGAAAAAGCAGTAAAAATGAAATTAAATCCCGTTTCCGAAACGGTAAAAGGGAAAAGAGTTGTGCTTATTGACGACTCTATCGTTCGTGGAACGACGTGCGCAAATCTCGTACGCCTGATTCGCGACGCAGGGGCAAAGGAAGTGCATATGCGCGTTCTTTCTCCTAAATTTATTAATTGTTGCTATTACGGTACGGATATTAGCGATCCTTCCGTATTAATTGCAAATAATTACACGACGGAAGAAATTGAAAAGAGAATCGGCGTTGACTCGCTCGGATTCTTAAGCATTGAAAGCGTTGTGAAAATTCCTAACGGTATGCCTTCCGAAGATTATTGCATTGCTTGTTTTAACAGCAAGTACCCAACGGCAATTCCGGAAAAACCCAAGGCAAGCAAATTCGATCAAAAAATTTCGGAAAGAAAAAAAGGAGAATAACCATGGAAAAGAGTTTTAGCGAAAGTTATAAAGAAGCCGGCGTAGATATTACCGCTGGATATAAAGCCGTAGAATTGATGAAAAGCCACATTGCCCGTACGATGACCTCCGGCGTTTGCTCGGATATCGGCGGTTTTGGTGGTTTGTTCGAGCTCGACGTAAAGGGTATGGAGCGTCCCGTTCTCGTTTCCGGTACGGACGGCGTTGGTACGAAGCTGAAAATTGCTTTCCTTATGGATAAGCACGATACGGTTGGTATCGACTGCGTTGCAATGTGTGTAAACGACATTATTTGCTGCGGAGCAAAGCCCTTATTCTTCCTCGACTATATTGCTTGTGGTAAGAACGTTCCTGAAAAAATTGCAGACATCGTAAAAGGCGTAGCAGAAGGTTGCGTACAATCGGGTTGTGCTTTAATCGGTGGCGAAACGGCAGAAATGCCCGGTTTCTATCCCATCGATGAATATGATTTAGCAGGATATTCCACCGGTGTTGTAGATAGATGCAAAATTTTGAACAATTCCACCATGAAAGAAGGCGATGTTATTATTGCCCTTCCTTCTTCCGGCGTACACAGCAACGGATTCTCTCTCGTTCGTAAGGTATTCGACGTAGAATCTGCCGATTTAAAAACTCCCGTAGAAGAGCTTGGCGGCAAGTCTTTGGGCGAAACGCTTTTAACCCCCACGAAAATTTACGTAAAACCCATGCTGAAGTTGTTTGAAAACGTTACGGTAAAGGGTGTATCGCATATTACCGGTGGTGGTTTCTATGAAAATATTCCCAGAACGCTTCCCAAGGGCTTAGGCGCTTATATCGCAAAAGACGACGTAAGAATTCTTCCCATCTTCAAACTGTTGCAAAAAACGGGCAATATTGCCGAACGCGATATGTTCAACACCTTTAACATGGGCGTTGGTATGATTGCAATCGTTAATGCAGAAGACGCAGAAAAGGCAATTTCCGTATTGCAGGGCGAAGGAATCGATGCATACAAGCTCGGCGTAATTCGCAACCAAGAAGACGGCGTTGTTTTATACTGAGGACGTTATGAATAAAACGAAAGTTGCCGTTTTGGTTTCCGGTGGAGGTACGAATCTGCAAAAGATTTTAGAAGCGCAAGCTGCGGGTAACACCCCGCATGCGGAAGTGGTTCTCGTTCTTTCCGACCATAAAGACGCTTATGCGTTAAAACGCGCGGAAAATTTTGGCGTTGCAACTGCAGTGGTAGAAAAAACGGGTACGCAGGCGGAGTTTGAATCCTCCGTAATTGCGGCGCTCCGTGCTAGCGGTGCAGAAATGATTGTTTTAGCCGGATTTTTACGCATTTTAACCGAAAACTTTATCAAAGAATACGAAAATAAAATTATTAACGTGCACCCTTCTTTAATCCCTTCTTTTTGCGGAAAGGGTTTTTACGGATTAAAGGTACACGAGGCTGCACTAAATAAGGGTGTAAAGGTTACGGGTGCAACCGTTCATTTCGTAAACGAAATTCCCGATGGCGGCGCAATTATTGCACAAAAAGCAGTAGAAGTAAAAGAAGGGGACACTCCCGAAATTTTACAAAAACGCGTTATGGAAGAAGCTGAATGGATTCTTCTCCCGCAAGCAGTAGAAACGGTAGCAAAAAAAATTTTAATGGAGAAATTATCATGAGTGTTTATAAAGTAGATCAACTCCCCGAACTGTTAAAAACGAACACCTATCCCGGTCGCGGTATCGTCGTCGGCCTTACCGAAGATGGAGAAAACGCCTTTTTCGCTTACTTTATTATGGGAAGAAGCGAAAACAGCAGAAACCGTATTTTTTCAAAAACGGAAGACGGCATTATCATTTATCCTTTTGACGAATCGAAGGTAGAAGATCCTTCTTTAATCATTTATTCTCCCGTTAGAAAAATTAACAACACCCTTATCGTAACCAACGGCGACCAAACGGATACCGTTTACGATTTTATGGCAAACGGAAAATCGTTTGAAGAAGCGTTAAATACCCGCGCGTTTGAGCCGGATGCTCCCAACTTTACCCCCCGTATTTCCGCTGCAATGGATTTCAACGGCGGCTATACTTACAAAATGAATATTTGTAAGTCTGCCGATGCAGAAGGCTCTGCTTGCAATCGTTATAACTGGGCATACGTTCCTACCAAAGGCGTTGGTCATTTCCTTCACACCTATAATGGCGACGGAAACCCCATTCCTACCTTTACGGGAGAGCCCGAAAGAGTATTTGTTCCCAACAATTTAGAGGCATTTGCTGAAGAGATTTGGAACAATCTTAATGCAAACAACAAAATTTCTCTTTACGTTGGGCAAATCAATTTAAAAACGGGCGAAGAAAAAACCGTTATGTACAACAAAAATAAAGCGTGAGGACTAGTAATATGAAAGAATTTGAATTAAAATATGGTTGCAACCCCAACCAAAAACCTTCTAAAATTTTTATGAAAAACGGAAACGATCTTCCTATCGAAATTTTAAACGGAAGACCTGGCTATATCAACTTTTTAGATGCCTTTAACAGCTGGCAGCTCGTAAAGGAATTAAAAGAAGCAACGGGTAAGCCCTGCGCTACTTCCTTTAAGCACGTAAGCCCCACTTCGGCTGCAGTTGGTAAAATTCTTCCCGAAAAGCTGAAAAAATCCTGCTTTGTAGACGATATCGAAGGTTTGGACGATTCTCCCATCGCTTGCGCATATGCTCGCGCTCGTGGTACCGACCGTATGAGTTCGTTCGGCGACTGGATCGCTCTTTCCGACGAATGCGACGAAACCTGTGCAAAAATTATCGCACGCGAGGTTTCGGACGGCGTAATCGCTCCTTCTTATTCTGAAAAAGCTCTTGAAATTTTAAAGGCAAAGAGAAAGGGCACGTATAATATCGTAAAAATTGATCCTTCTTACGTTCCCGAAGAAAAAGAAACCAAAGACGTTTTTGGTATCACCTTTGAACAAGGAAGAAACAACTTTAAAATTAACCGCGAATTGCTTTCTAACGTGGTTACGGCAAATAAAAACCTCCCCGAAGAGGCTCTAATCGATCTTATCATTTCGCTCATCACCTTAAAGTATACGCAATCCAACTCCGTATGCTTTGCTTACGACGGACAGGCAATCGGCGTTGGTGCAGGCCAACAAAGCCGAATCCATTGTACGCGCCTTGCAGGTCAAAAAGCCGATTTATTTATGCTCCGTCAATCGGATAAAGTGCTTGGTCTTCAATTTGCAGAAGGTCTTGGCCGCCCCGATAAAAACAACGTAATTGATATTTATCTTTCCGACGATGCAGAAGACGTAATCGGTGACGATGTATGGCAAAAATATTTTGCCGTTCGCCCCGAACCCTTTACGAGAGAAGAAAAGAAGGAATATCTTTCTAAAATTACCGGCGTTTCGCTCGGTAGCGATGCTTTCTTCCCGTTCGGCGACAACGTAGAACGCGCGAAAAAGAGCGGCGTATCCTATATTGCACAACCCGGTGGCTCGGTAAGAGACGATAACGTTATCGAAACGGCAGATCGCTACGGTATGGCAATGTGCTTTACCGGTATGCGTTTATTCCACCACTAATTTAAGGAGAAACGTTCATGCAGTTTTCCGAACTGAAATTTTACGACGAAGAACTGTATGCGGCTACTGACCGCGAACTTCGCCGTCAACAAAATAATATCGAACTAATTGCATCCGAAAATATCGTAAGCAAAGGCGTTTTACTTGCAGCAGGCACAATTCTTACCAACAAGTATGCCGAAGGCTATCCCGCACACCGCTATTATGGCGGATGCGAATTCGTAGACGAGGTGGAAGAGCTTGCGAGAGAGCGTGCAAAGAAATTGTTTGGTGCAGAACATGCCAACGTGCAACCACACAGCGGCGCTTCTGCAAACCTTGCCGTATTTTTCGCATTGCTCAACCCCGGCGATACCGTTCTTTCTATGAATTTAGCGCACGGCGGACATCTTTCGCACGGATCTCCTGTCAATATTTCGGGAAAATATTTTAATATCGTGCATTACGGAGTAGATGCTCAAACGGGCAGAATCGATTATGACGAAGTAGCTCGCCTTGCAAAAGAATGCAACCCCAAACTCATCTTGGCGGGGGCATCTGCTTATCCCAGAGAAATCGATTTCAAGCGCTTTAAAGAAATTGCAGATAGCGTTTCCGCTTATTTTATGGTGGATATGGCGCACATTGCAGGTCTTGTGGCTGCAGGCGTGCACCAAAGCCCCGTTCCTTATGCAGATGTGGTTACGACCACTACGCATAAAACGCTCCGCGGACCGCGCGGCGGTATGATTCTTTGCAAAGAACAATATGCAAAGGCTATCGATAAAGCAATATTCCCCGGAACGCAAGGCGGCCCTTTAATGCATATTATCGCGGCAAAAGCCGTTGCGTTGAAAGAAGCCCTCGATCCTTCTTTTATCGAATATCAAAACCAAATCGTTAAAAATGCCGCAGCGCTTGCTACGGCGTTGAAAAACGAAGGTTTTAATATGGTTTCCGACGGCACGGATAACCACTTAATCTTAATCGACTTGCAAAACTTTGGCGTTACGGGTAAAGATTTAGAAAAGATGTTAGACGCCGTACATATCACCGTTAACAAAAACGCAATCCCCAACGATCCCCAAAGCCCATTTATAACTAGCGGTATTCGTATCGGAACGCCTGCCGTTACTTCTCGCGGCTTTAAGGAGGCGGAAATGGCAAAAATTGCCTCTTGGATTAAGGCTGTTGTCGTCGATTTCGAGGGGAACAAAGACCGCGTTTCTAACGAAGTGCAAGAGCTTTGCAATCAATTTCCCATTTACCAAGACTGTAATTAAAATACGAATAAAAAGTCCGGTTTTCCGGAAAGAGGTTTTATGAAAATTCTCGTTGTTGGTGGCGGTGGAAGAGAACACGCCATTATTCAAAAAATTAAAGAAAACCCCGCCGTGGAAGAGTTGTATTGCCTTCCCGGCAACGGGGGAATTGCAAAAGATGCAACCTGCGTTGCAATCAATGCAAAAGATATCGAAGGTATCGTAGCGTTTGCCAAAGAAAAGCAAATTGATTTTGCAGTTGTTGCCCCCGACGATCCGCTCGTTCTTGGCTGTGTAGATGCGTTAAACGCCGTAGGCATTCCTTGCTTTGGACCTAAAGCAAACGCGGCGATTATCGAAGGCAGTAAAGCTTTTTCCAAAGAGCTTATGAAAAAGTACGGTATTCCTACTGCAGCGTACGAAACTTTTTCCGATCTGGAAAAAGCCCTTGCTTATCTCGATACCGTTACCGCTCCCATCGTTGTTAAGGCAGACGGGCTTGCTCTTGGCAAAGGCGTAATTATCGCCCAAACGATTGCCGAAGCTAAAGAGGCCGTTTGCGATATGATGCAAAACGGAAAGTTTGGTAAAAGCGGTACTACCGTGGTAATTGAAGAATTTTTAGAAGGACCCGAAGTTTCCGTTCTTGCTTTTACGGACGGAAAAACCGTTGTTCCTATGATTTCCAGTATGGACCATAAGCGCGCTAAAGATGGCGACGAAGGTCTAAACACGGGTGGCATGGGAACGATTGCCCCCAACCCCTATTATACTGCAGAAATTGCAGAGCTTTGCCGCGCAACGATTTTCGAGCCGACAATCAATGCGATGGCAAAAGAGGGTAGACCTTTTACCGGGTGTTTGTATTTTGGTTTGATGTTAACCAAAAACGGACCGAAGGTTATTGAATACAACTGCAGATTCGGCGATCCGGAAACGCAGGTCGTTTTACCGCTTTTACAAAGCGATTTACTTACGATTATGCAAAAAACGGCAAATGGAACGCTTTCGTTTGAGGACGTAAAATTTTCCGATCAAAGCGCGTGCTGCGTTATTATGGCGTCGAACGGTTATCCCGAAAAATACGCTTCCGGTTATGAAATTTCTCTTCCC
>JAFOHH010000084.1 GCA_017421905.1 Clostridia bacterium | reverse complement strand
CTAAGCAAAGATGCGTTTGCTCGATTTGCTTGGACTTTTGAATTTTATCACCTAAAAATTCAACTTCGTGTATTTTTTCAGCGCAGGGCGCTTGCGTAATTTTTTCAAAATAACAACGAGCAAGGTTTTCGATAAAAGAAATTTCCACGTTGCCGGCAACGGAAATTACCATATTTTCGGGAACGTAATACTTTTTCATATACGCCAAAACGTCTTCTTTGGTAAACCGGTCTACGTTTTTCTTGGGCCCCAAAATAGTTTTGCCGTAAGTTTCCTTTCCGTAGCACGCCTCAGCAAGAAGATCGCTGCAAAGATCGTCCGGGGTGTCTTCGCACATGTTGATTTCTTCGATGATAACACCCTTTTCTTTTCGTTGTTCCTCTTCGGAAAAAACCGACTCTGTAATCATGTCGGAAAGCAGTTCAAAGCAATCTTCTACGTGCTCCTTGGTCGATTTCATATAATAACAAGTAAATTCTTTCGTGGTAAACGCATTAATTTGAGCACCGATTTCGTCGCTAAAACCGGAAATATCCAGTGCGCTTCTCTTATTTGTGCCCTTGAACATCATATGCTCGATATAGTGCGAAATGCCGTTTTCCTGCTCGGTTTCCAGGCTACTGCCAGCGCCGACTAAGACGCCGACGGATACCGACATAAGCCCTTCAATTTTCTTTAAAATAACACGCATTCCGTTGTTTAACGTAACTAAATATTCCATAACTTATCCTATAATATTTTCTGAAACGGTTACGGGGCGTAGCCCCTTGCCTATGTAAAAATCGATAATTTGCGGCAAAACGGATACCGTTACAGCCTTAGGGTGCATTAAAATTAAATCGCCGCCTTTTGGGTTTTTTGTGGCGCGTGAAAAAACGACGGAGGGCGACGAATCTCGCCAGTCTATCGTATCCTTCGTCCACATTACGGTTAAATAACCAAGCTCTTTTGCCGCCTCTACCGTGGTGCGAGAATAAGCCCCCGAGGGCGGAGCAAATAAATGTGGCTTTATACCGCAAATACTCTCCAAAACACTTTCGCAAGCGCGAATTTCCATTATATTATCTTGCAAAGATAATTTATCGTGTTGCTTATGAAAATAGCCGTGGTTGGCAAGCTCGTGCCCTTCTAAAACGATTTTTCGCACGGTTTCTTCGTGCAAGGCAGCAAAACAACCGCCCATAAAAAAGGTAGCTTTTACCGATTTTTCTCGCAAAATGGATAGAATATCCTCTATCTCGCCCTCCCCTTCGTACACGTTAAACATTAACGATACTTTACTGCTTGCAAGGTTGCCGTTGTAATATACGGAAGCATCCATGCGAAAGATAGGAGCAATTTTTGCAGGAAGAAATCCTACCGCAAAAACAAAAAACACGAGTGCGAGCAAAATACAGTTTGTAGCGAGGGTAATTCGTCTTCTTTTCGTTAGGTTTTGCATTTTCGTTTACCCCTATACTTTATTTTTCTATTCTATGCAAAAAATAAATAAGATAGAAGTAAACAATATGCAGGATATTTCTACCCTGCATATCACTTTTTTATTTGGTTGCTGAAGGATTAGCCTTCCATTTTTTCAAGAAGCTTTAAGTCGATACCCTTTTCACCGATTTTGATGATTTCAACTTTAACGGTATCGCCGATGTTAAGAACGTCTTCTACCGTGTTAACCTTGGTATCGGAAAGGCGAGAAATGTGAATCATACCGTCCTTACCGGGAGCAAGTTCAACGAAAGCGCCAACTCTGGAAAGAATACGAGCAACTTTACCGATATACATATCGCCAACTTCGGGATCTTTTGCAATAGACATGATAATTGCCTTTGCACGGTAAGCATTGTCGAGGTTGGTACCAACCGTAGCGATGCAAACCTTTCCGTCATCCGTAATGTCAATCTTTACGCCGGTATCTTCGATAATCTTATTGATAACCTTACCGCCGCTACCGATAACTTCGCGGATTTTGTCGGGATGAATGTTAAAGGAAATAATTTTGGGAGCGTATTGGCTGAGCTCTGCATTGGGAGCAGGGATGCAATCCATCATCTTGGAAAGAATGATCTTTCTGCCGTCGTTTGCTTGAGAAATTGCTTGGCGGAGAATTGCTTCGTCAATACCCTTAATTTTAATATCCATTTGGATTGCGGTAATACCCTTTTCGGTACCGGCAACCTTAAAGTCCATATCGCCAAGGAAGTCTTCTAAGCCTTGAATATCGGTAAGAACGGCAACCTTGCCCGATTCTACGTCTTTAATCAAGCCCATAGCAATACCTGCAACGGGAGCCTTAATGGGAACACCTGCATCCATAAGAGCAAGCGTAGAGCCGCAAACGCTGGCTTGCGAGGTAGAACCGTTAGAAGAAAGAACTTCGGATACCAAGCGGATTGCGTACGGGAATTCGTCTTCCGAAGGAATAACGGGTTCGAGTGCGCGTTCTGCAAGTGCGCCGTGACCGATTTCACGTCTGCCCGGGCTTCTTAAGGGTTTTGCTTCGCCGGAAGCATAGCCGGGCATGTTATAGTGGTGCATATATCTCTTGTAGGTTTCGTCGTCTAAGCCTTCGAGCTTTTGAACTTCGGAAATCATGCCGAGGGTACAAGTGGTAAGAACTTGTGTTTGACCTCTCGTAAATACGCCCGTGCCATGAACGCGGGGAAGCACGCCGTGTTCGCACCAAATGGTACGAATATCGGTAAGACCACGGCCGTCGGGACGGATACCTTGATGAACGATTTTTGCACGAACTTTTTCTTTGGTGAGATAGTAAAGCGAATCGTTGATTTCGCGTTCCATGTCGGGATAGATTTCTGCAAAGTGAGCAAGCGTTTCTTTGGTTACTGCGTCTTGCTTAGCAGAACGACCTTGACGGTCGAAATCGGCAAGTGCTTCGTCAAGCTTTTCGGAAGCAAATGCGCGAACGGCATTGTCAAGATCTTCGGGAACGTGATAAAGATCCATTTCAAGCTTGGGTTTACCAACTGCTTCGACGATGGTTTCGATAAACGCACATTCTTTTTTGATTTCTTCGTGACCGAAAAGGATTGCGCCAACCATTTCGTCGTCGGAAATTTCTTGCGAGCCTGCTTCTACCATCATGATAGCATCCTTCGTGCCGGCAAGATTTAAGTTTAAGCGGATTTTTGCTCTTTGTTCGCAATCGGGGTTGATAACGTATTCGCCATCGATAAGACCAACTTGAACGGAACCGGTGGGGCCTGCCCAAGGAATATCGGAAATAGCAAGAGCAACCGAGCTACCAAACATTGCAAGGATTTCCGGGGAAACGTTTACGTCTACGGAAAGAGCGGTTGCAACTACGGTAACGTCGTTAAAAATGCCTTTGGGGAAAAGAGGACGAATAGGACGGTCGATTAAGCGGGAAACCAAGATGGCTTTATCGCTTG
>JAFOHH010000083.1 GCA_017421905.1 Clostridia bacterium | reverse complement strand
GTAAACATCCTTATGAGAATCAGCCTAATGCCGAGCCTTTTTTTATTGTTTTGTACGTTTTAGGAACACCGTTCCCTCGTTTTTGCGTTGTTCTCCGTAAAGGATAAAGGTTAGCGGTACTGCTTAATCGCCTCTACCAAGGCAACGAGGTTTTCGTAGGGGAAGCCGTTATCCGCCTCTACGTAAAACCATGCGCCGCCATCTTGCATGCGGAAGGTTTCAAACTCGCGCGCAACTAAATCCTTAACCTGCTGGGGCGTGCCAAAGGTCATGGTGTTGGCGCGGTCGGTATGCACCTCTACCGCAAGCCCCAAGCTTTTACAGCGGCTAGCCAGCTCCTTCATGTTATAGGCGGGGATTTGCGGCCAAATGGAGGTTACGCCGATTTCCGCCATATCCTCTAAAATATCGGAAATTTGTCCACAACTATGAAAGTGAACGTCTAGCCGGCCTTTACCGCAGGGGCAAACAGCTCCTTTAAGCGGGGCTTAAAGAAGGAACGCCACGTATCGGGGCTCATAAGCAGGGCTCGCTCCGTACCGTAGTCGTCGCCAAAGGTAACGGCGTCTGCGCCTGCCTTTACCGCACGCTCTACGTTGGCGGCGTTGTGCTCGATAATGCGGTCGGCAAGGCGGCCGATTTCCGGCTCTTGCAGGGCAATGTCGCAAAGCACGTTTTCGTCGCCGTAAAGGGCAATCATCCTCTCAAACAAATCGCCGCACCCCGCCATATAGTAGTAGTCGCCATCTTTATGCGCCGCTACCGCCTGCTTAAATTTTTCAAACTCCTCGCCTGTGGTAGGAGCGGATTTGGGCAACACGTAGGCATCTAAATCGCTCGGATCGGAAAGGGGGCGGCTGGTAGGAATGCCTGCCACGCCGAAAATGCGGTATTCCCATTTCGTGCCCCACGCGTCGGTTAAAAAGGCGTGGTATTTCCCCTCGCTATCAAAATGCTCCGCAGGAATTTTCGGCACGGGAATGCGCTGAAAAGGACCAAATTCCCCTTGCAGGGTGGAATATAAATCGTTTAATTTATCGCCGTGCTCGTAGTATCCAACGGGGGTGTAATAAAAGCGCACGGGCACTTTATCCACGCTTTTATAATGCATGGCGCGCTTAACGCGTTCGCGATTCGTCATAGCTCCTCCTTGCGGCGAAAACCTCGCCCTCTTTTTTTCTTATTATACAACAACCCCTGCGGATTTTCAATAGTTTTTCTTGCTATTTTTTTGCAATTTTTTGCGGTAGGAACTCCGTTTTTTCTTCCGCAACAGCGCAAGCTTCGCCCCTTTTCCGCGCCGAAAACCCCCTTTGCGCATGCTTTCCGCCCCCTTCTTATAGTTTCCGCACCGAATATGCCCCTTCTCATGATTTCCGCGCCGAAAACCCCCTTTTCTGTGGCAAAATAAAAAATTTTGCGTAAAACCCGTTTCTTTTTGGGCGTTTCGTGCTATAATGAAAAAAGGAGGCTAGTTATGTTTCTTTTTTATAATCCTTTTTATTTGCTTAT